>NZ_CFHRBF010000001.1:466982-618820 GCF_984380535.1 Thalassoroseus sp. | reverse complement strand
CCTGGACCTACGGATTAAAAGTCCGTTGCTCTACCAACTGAGCTACGCCTTCGGGGTGGTTGTTGAACTGTTGGGAGAATGTTAGCGTCTTGGTTCCGAAATGCAAACCACAAAGCGAGGGGAAACAAAGGGTTTGCTGGAATTCGCTTGGTGACTCGCCCGAAATTCCGCCTGATGTCCAAGTTTCGTTCAGGGAAGAGTCCATTTTGTCACGGAAGGTTCGCAGTTTTTTCGGCATTTCTGTCTGACTCGTTTTTCTAATCGGGATTTGTGATCAATCGCATGCCGAACGCCAGGTCGGTTGGGAATTCGGTTCAATTTGGGTACATATGAGGAAGCATTTCTGCACCGAGATTCGTCCGAAGCCCATTGGAGACAACATGCAGCTTCCACGCATTCCCGAATCTTGCCAGCGTTTGGTTGCCGATGTGTTTGTGATAATCGTTCGACACCAGCGATTAATCTCGTGCGTGTTGATCATCGGCTGCCTGCTGATTCCCGCCGATTCAACGGCTGAGGAGCGTCCCAACGTTGTTGTGTTGCTTGCCGATGATCTGGGTTACAACGGTCTCGGCTGCTTCGGAAGTGATCTTTACGAGACTCCGAACCTCGACCGGTTAGCAATGCAAGGGATGCGGTTTACAGATGCATATTCCGCCTGCACGGTTTGTTCACCGACACGAGCCTCGGTGATGACGGGCTTGTATCCGGCGCGTCTGCATTTGACCGACTTCATCGCCGGGCAGAATCGACCGGACGAACCCGTTCTTCCACCCGCGTGGACGAAGTATCTTCCGCACGAAACTACGACAATCGCCGAAGTGCTGCGGGACGCAGGCTATTCGTCGGCACAGGTCGGCAAATGGCATCTCAATCCGAGGAACGATCGCAAACGCGAATACGATCCGACCGATCATGGTTTTGATGTTCAGGTCCTCAAACCGCCGGCCAAAGGGTACTTCCTTCGAGCAAATGATCAGCTCGGTATTTCGGAAGGCGAGTACTTAACCGAATATCTGACCGATCAAGCCGTCAATCTGATTCAGAAATGGCAGGATCGACCGTTCTTCTTATATATGGCTTATCATGTGCCTCATACGCCGATCCAAGCGCCGGCGGATTTGGTCAAACGCTATGAACAGATTTTGGAGGAGCGGGACACCCCCGATGCCGTCCACAAGAATGCCGTTTATGCAGCGATGGTTCATCAACTCGATGTCAGTGTCGGGCGAATCCTCGAACAACTGGAGTCATCAGGGATTAGCGATCGGACGATCGTGTGGTTTACGTCAGACAATGGCGGATTGACCCATCGTTATGGTCCCGAAACTGGTTTCACGGATAACTCTCCATTACGTCGCGGCAAAGGTTCCGCGTATGAGGGGGGAATTCGCGTTCCGTTGATCGTGCGTTGGCCCGGGCATGTGCCCGCTGGGAAGGTGTGTGAAACTCCTGTTTCGACCATTGATATTCTGCCGACCGTTATGGAACTTGCTGGTGTCACGCAAACGATACCCACGGACGGGGTGAGCCTTCGCCCGGTGCTTACGCAACGGAAGGCGAAGCTGTTACGGTCGGAGTTGTATTGGCATTATCCGCATTACCATGCCGGTGGCGACGGACCACATGGCATCGTGCGGTCCGGCGATTGGAAACTGATCGAACGGTACGACGGACAACCCGTGGAACTCTACAACTTGCGAAATGACCTGAGTGAGTCACGGAATCTGGCGGCGATTAATCCCGAGGTGACGACGCGATTGACTCAACTCTTGGCTGACTGGCGAAAAGAAGTCAACGCCCAAATGCCAATTCCGAATCCGCAAGCCGATCCGAAACGTGCTAAGGCGGTCGTCGAACGCAACCTACGGCAGTTGCAACGGGAAACCAATTCATCCCGGTGAGATGAGGTTTCACGTCAAATACGGAGACGTGAAACGCGTTTCGTTCTGTGGTAGCGTGTCGACTTGCCAATCATGCTACCTTCCGAGTGTCGCCGGCCGATAACACCTTCGACGAGTAACGCACACATGCTGAATTTACGATATCGGGCGGCCTTCGCTCTGCATTTTTGCACGACAATTTCGGCGTTGTTGATCGCTTTCGCACATCCCGCGTTGTCTGCGGCAGACTCGCCGAATGTGGTCCTGATTTTGACGGACGACCAAGGTTATGGCGATCTCAGCATTCATGGGAACCCGTACCTCAAAACACCGGTTCTCGACAAGTTTGCTCGCGAGGGCGTCCGGTTCGATCGTTTCTATGTGAACTCATTCTGTGCACCGACGCGGGCGGCGTTGTTGACCGGTCGTTATCCACTCCGCTGTGGTGTGTGGGGCGTTACCCACAACAAAGAAGCCATGCGGCCCAGCGAAGTTACGATTGCCGAGGCTTTGAAAACCGCGGGATATCGCACGGGATGCTTCGGCAAATGGCATAATGGCGAACAATTCCCATACACACCCAATGGCCAAGGGTTCGACGAGTTCTTCGGCTTCTGCAACGGCCACACGAATGCATACTTCAATGCAGAACTTACTCAGCAATCGAGTCCGGTGCAGACAGAAGGATACATCACCGATGTTCTCACAACGCAAGCGGTGAAATTCATCGAGCAAACCGAGAAACAGCCATTCTTCTGTTATGTTTCTTACAACGCTCCCCATTCTCCTTACCAGGTGCCCGACGAATACTACGACAAATTCCGTAAACAGGGTTTCGACGAGAAAACGTCGGCTTTCTACGGAATGTGTGAGAACATCGACGAAAACGTGGGGCGGATTCTTGAGACATTGGAGAAACGCGAAATTGCCAAGAACACGATCGTGTTGTTTCTTACAGACAACGGCGGAACGGCTGGCGTTAAGCACTACAACGCGGGGATGCGTGGAGGCAAAACCAGCGTGCATGAAGGCGGATGTCGAGTGCCGTTATTCGTGCGGTGGCCGGGGAAACTCCCCTCATCGAGCACGGTCACGCAGTTAGCATCCCATATCGATATTTATCCGACTCTGCTGGAATTGTGCGGTGTCGAACCGCCTGTCGGTCCGCCGATTGATGGATTGAGTCTGGTGCCGTTACTCAAGAATCCGCAGGCAGACTGGGAAGATCGCGTCCTGTTTACTCATAATCCGATCTCGCAGTCGAACCGATATCCCGGTGCAGTTCGCACACAGCGGTATCGTTTGGTGCGGACGATTCCCGGTCCTCAAGGCGGATCCAGTGCGCGGCCCAAAGATGACAACGCCTCCGCATGGAAACTCTTCGACATGCAGAACGATCCCGGCGAGAAAACGGATATCGCCGAACAACATCCGAATGTCGTCCAGGAACTGAGTCAGCAATATGAGGCTTGGATCGATGACACATCGCGTGTGCCACTTGAGCGTTTTGCGATTCCGGTTGGTTATCCTCAGGAAAACCCGGTGATCCTTCATGCACCACAAGCGTATGCCGATCCGCCGCTGAAATACGATCACGGTCCCGGGTTTGCCCACGATTGGCTAACCGAATGGACCGATGTGAATGCGAAGGTTTGGTTTGATCTCGAGGTGCAACGCCCTGGGCGTTATGAAATCGAACTGCTCTACGGCTGTTCCGAATCGAATGCGGGTTCTCGCATCCAAATTCAAATCGGTGACGAGACGCTCAGCAAAACTCTGCCAGGTGCGGAAGCGAAGGTTCTGGATCTGCCGAACCGAGATGAACGTAGCCGACAACGATACGTCAATCGAGATTGGGGGCGTCTTGAATTCGGTGAAGTCGATTTGCAACCCGGTCGGCGACGGTTGGAAATCGAGGCGACTGAATTAGTCGGGCAGGAAGTCATGGATCTCAAAGGGATTGTCATGACGCGGCGAGCTGACTGATTCGCGGCGGAGGATTGCATGTCCGGGGCGGTTCGAACTATGGTGGTCCTGCCGACCCCGTCGCTTCCTATTCGGATCCCAACTCGGTGAGCATGCAATACTGCGATCAAGTCCATTCACGTTGTCCATCTCGATTTCGGGCTGTTATCTACAGTGCTTTGACGGTTTGGATCATCCCTGCCGCCGCGATCATTGCCCAAGATCGGCTGGTCGATCATTTTCCCGAGGCTGCGCAATCTGGCTGCATGACCTGTCATGGTGAGATCGAACCGATCCGCGAGATCGGTTCTGAAATGCTTTCGCAGATCATGACGCGAGGCAAAGCGGCAGGCGACCCGGCCGGGTGCATCGTTTGTCACAATGGCGACGCAACCGAGACCGAAGACAAAGCGATCGCCCACGGCGGAGACGATTTCTACCCTGATCCTGGAAGTCCATGGGTCAACGAGAAAACTTGTGGTCAATGTCACACGGAACAAGTTCGTGTGCAGTGGCAAAGTTTGATGATGACCGAGGCGGGAAAGATTCAGGGCACGTGTTGGTCGTTCGGTGCGTTGACAGGGTACGAGCACAAGTACGCGAACTATGCGGTCGAGAATCCGCAGAACTATAAAGATCGCCTCGGCACCGACACCTATCGACGTTACATGGAACGGCTCAAGAAACTCGAACCAAACGTCTTCGTCGATTCCCACGAGCCGTTGCCCGATGCGTTGGGTTTCGATGAACTCGATCAACTTCGCGATCACCCCGAAAAGGCCGTCTATACGTACATTCGTCAAGAGTGCAACCGTTGTCATCACGCGGTCAAGGGACGTTCCAAACGTGGCGACTTCCGGGGCATGGGGTGCTCTTCGTGTCACATTCCCTACAGCAACGAAGGTTTCTACGAAGGCCGTGACAAAGCCATTCCGCAAGACGAACCGACACATCCACTAACACATCAAATTCAAGGCACGCGGGAAGCGACGGTCACGATTCACGATGTCAGTTACCACGGATTACCTGCAGAAACATGTACGACGTGTCACAACCGCGGTAAACGCATTGGGGTGTCGTTTCAGGGACTGATGGAAACCCCGTATGCCTCTCCATTCACTGCGGAAGGTGAGAATCAGCCGGGTCTGCACACGAAGCATTACATCGCGATGGATCAGGACATTCATTATCAAAAGGGAATGAAATGTCAGGACTGTCACACGTCGATTGATGTGCACGGCGACGGTTTTCTTGCAGCGACAAACTTGGCGGCTGTGCAGATCGAGTGTGCGGATTGTCATGGTACGCCCGATGCATTTCCTTGGGACCTTCCACTGGGGTTCATGGATGAGTTTGACACCAAACCCGCAACCGGAAAGCCGCGGGGCGTCGCCGAGAAACAGTTGCCGCACACTTGGGCGGGAACCGCTTACGAAAAGAAGGACGGATATTTGCTGACGACTCGGGGCAACCCATACGAGAACGTCGTGCGAGACGGTGATGAGGTCATCGTTCACACCGCTGCGGGAAAAGACTTACGGTTGAAACCCCTCAAGAAATTGGTCGACGAAAAGGCCATCAGTCTCCGTGGCTTGGTTTCGATGAAGGGCGTCTCGAAACATCTGGATCGCATGGAGTGCTACACCTGCCACGCAAGTTGGACACCGCAATGTTATGGTTGTCATGTCCATGTCGATTACAGCCAGAAAGACCAGTGCCCTGAGATTTCCGAATCCCGCAAAGGTTTCGACTGGATTGCCGCAGGACGCAAACATCAAGAGCCGGCCTATCGGGCCGACGATGGCGAAGCCGATTACGACTTGATGATCCCTGGTAAAGTCAGTGAGCAACGAAGTTATTTGCGGTGGGAAGAACCGATTTTGGGGGTCAACGGAGAAGGTCGAGTGACGCCGTTAGCTCCCGGATGTCAACCGGCGATTACGATCATCGGCCCGGAGGGCGAACCGATTTTACGGAATCACATTTTCAAGACGCCGGCAGGTCTCGAGGGCAGCGGTGACGACGGGCAATTGGCGATCGACATGAGTCCCACGCAACCGCACACCATGACGAAAAATGCCCGGACCTGTGAATCCTGTCATGCGTCAGACAAGGCATTGGGATTAGGGATCGACGGGACACGACCTTGGAACGAAAAGCATTTTGTCGACTTGGAAACGACCGACGGGACGGTCCTTTCACGGAAGGCAGTTCCCCAGATGGAGGCGATCACCAATCTCGACCATGATTGGTCACAAATCGTGGACCGTGACGGTAATCAACTTGCGACGGTCGGGCATCATTGGAAGTTGTCGCGTGCGTTCAACAAAGATGAGATTGAACACATGACACGCACCGGCACCTGCCTGGCGTGTCACGAGGAAATCCCGGAGAAGTCGCTGGCGATCAATCTATTGCATCACGTCGCCGAGTACACCGGTCAAATTCCCAAAACCAATTCCGAACACAGCGGCCTCATCAATAAAATCGCTGTCACGTTTGCCTGGGTCCAGGTAGTGGGAGGCGGGATGTTGGTGCTGTGCGTGATTGGTGGATTCGTGTGGTGGCGAAAACGTCGCGGCTCACGATCCGCAAGTGAAACCACCCTACCCTAAAGATCGGTCGAAGGACGACGCGACTTACCAGTTCAGAAAGATCGATGGAGCACGAAGTCCGTCAGCGATTCCAGAATTCGCCGGGCGGGTGAATCGGGCAGGATCGACAAGCGTGAGTTGGCGGCCAAGATCAATTCTTCAGCGCGTTCTCTGGTGTAGCTTAGAGCGTCGGAGGCTTCGAGGAACGGCAGCAACTTTTCGCCGGTGTGTTCATCGGGTTCCGCGATCAACGAGCGAATCGTCACCGCATCTTCGGCGTTCGCCGTTGCGAGTAACCGAATCACCGGAAGTGTGAGTTTCTGCTTGAGCAAGTCGGAACCGAGCGTTTTGCCGGTCCGGTTTTCGTCACCCGTGAGATCGAGCAAGTCGTCGGCAATCTGAAATGCCAAACCGAGTGAGCGACCGTAATCGGACAATGCGTCGATCACGTCATTATTGGCACCAGCATACATGCCACCGAGTTGTCCACAGAGGGCACACAACTCTGCCGTTTTGCCATCGATAATCTCGAAGTACCGCTCTTCGGTGAGATCGAGATTCCCTCGTTCGGAAATTTGCGTCAGTTCACCCTCACAGACGACATTGGTCGCATGTCCGATCAGTCGACAAGCGGTTGTGGAGTCCAAACTTGCCGCCAAATGAAAGGCATGGGTAAAGAGATAATCCCCGAATAGCACGCTCGTTTCGTTGTTCCACCGAGCGTTGACAGTGGCGACGTGTCGGCGAGTCTCCGCTTCGTCGAGGATGTCATCATGTACCAGCGTCGCGGTGTGGATCATTTCGACAACCGCCGCGAGGACGTGGTGGTCCTTGCGAATTCCACCGCTGGCCGCCGCAGACAGCAACAACAACATCGGCCGCAGCCGTTTGCCTTGGAATTGTACGGCATGACCGAAAATGTCTTGGACGCACGGACGACGACTTCTCAACTCCTCGCGAAAGATGCGATCGGCTTCTTCCAACGATCCACCGAGAAACTGGTGGATACGGGCGAGCAAGTTCGGTCCGGATACTTGAGGATTCATAGGCCAACCGCCTGACTGAAAAGTGATCGTCAAGCCAATGTTTAAATGGAATCGTTAGGGGCGAAACGCCACTGTGTGAGTCGCTGGGAATTTAACGGGGCTCGTTGTCGGTATTACGCTGAAAGTCTCCGCTTTTGCCGCCGCGTTTTTCGAGAAGCTGGATCGGCCCGATCACCATTTCCCGATCAACCGCCTTGCACATATCGTAGATTGTGAGTGCGGCGATACTGGCCGATGTAAGGGCTTCCATCTCCACACCTGTGCGAGCACTGATTTTAGTCGTCGCCAGAATTCGCACAGTACGTTCGTCCCGAATATCGAAGTCGATCGTAGCCGAGTCGAGTCCGAGCGGGTGACACAGCGGAATCAATTCAGCTGTTCGTTTGCTCGCCATGATTCCCGCCAACCGTGCGACCTCGAACACGTCTCCCTTGGCAAATTTGCGGTCACGGATGAGTTGCAGCGTTTCGGGCTGCATCGTAATGCACGCTTCCGCAACCGCGACCCGCGTCGTAATCGGTTTTTCACCGATATCGACCATACGGCTGGCACCGCGTTCGTCAAAATGGGTTAAATCGGCCATCGAAGTTTCGACTGTGTTCAGGCGGTTAAAACGGCTTCACAAATGCCGCTGCACTATAGTCCCGCCACTTTCGACCGACAACCCCGCCGCATAGTTCGATCTGGGGAACCACACCGTTAGGCGGCGTACGCCGTAAAACACTCACGATCGGAGTTTTGCCGGTATCTGGAAAATCCGGGTCAACTCTGCGAGGATTCGTTTCAAAGTTCTATTCATTAATTGCTCGTTCTCTGGCTGAGGAATATTGGGATGATTGTCGTTTTGCATCCGGGACGCTCCGAGGACGAAATTCAGCGGGTGGCCGCTCGCGTGGAAAGTCTCGGTCTGAAAGCCCATGTGATTGTCGGAACCGAGCGGACCGTCGTCGCGGCAGTCGGGTCAAAACGGCGTGACGAAGATCGGGAAGCGTTGGAACGACTTGACGAAGTCGACAAAGTGGTGCCGATTCTTGCTCCCTATAAGGTTGCCAGTCGAGAGACAAAGCCAGAGCCGTCGGTTGTCAAAGTTCGTGATCTTGTGTTCGGTGGCGGTCACGTTGGTGTCGTCGCGGGGCCATGTTCCGTGGAGAGCGAAGAACAAATCATCGAGACGGCTCGGTACGTCAAAGCAGCGGGTGCAACGGGGCTGCGTGGTGGTGCTTTCAAACCACGAACAAGTCCATACGCCTTCCAAGGGTTGAAAGAAGAAGGATTGAAATACCTGTCGGCCGCCCGGGAGGAAACCGGCTTGGCGGTCGTCACGGAAGTGATGACGCCCGAGCATGTCGATTTGGTCGGGAACTATGCGGATGTCCTCCAAATCGGAGCCCGCAATATGCAAAATTATCATCTTCTGCAGGCGGTCGGCGAAACGCAGATACCGGTGCTCTTGAAACGTGGACCGTCTGCAACAATGGACGAGTTCTTGCTCGCAGCCGAGTACATTTTAGACCAAGGGAATCAGCAGGTGATTCTCTGCGAACGCGGAGTGCGGACATTCGAGTCTCACACGCGTTTCACGCTCCCGTTGGCCACGGTCCCTTACTTGCAAGAACGGACCCACTTACCGATCGTGGTCGATCCCAGTCACGGGACGGGGATTGCGTCGTTAGTACCGTCCATGTGTCGTGCCGCCGTCGCGGTCGGTTGTGACGGGTTGTTACTCGAAGTTCATCCGAATCCGGCGGAAGCCGTTAGCGATGCCGCTCAAACGATTTCGCCGGACACATTCGCCACGATCATGGACGAATGCAGGAAAATTGCGGGTGTTCTCGGGCGATCCGTTGATGGACAGGCTTGAAGATTCCCGTTCGGGACGAGTAGACTGGTCGAGAGCGTCGTCGGTCGTCCTCATCCACTCGTCGGCCACCCGCCAGTTATTGTCCCGCCATTCTGAATTCAGGAGTGTTGCTGATGACCAATCGCAGCCGTCGTGAGTTTCTTGAAAACTCGATGTTCGCAACCGCTGCCGCTGTCGCCGCTGGTGCATCGTCTCAAACTGTTCTTGCGAAGGACGGACAGTCCGACAGTCCGAACGAGTTGTTACGGGTTGCGGTTGTGGGTGTTCGCGGTCGTGGACGGTCGCACTTGAGTGCATTTTCCGGTCGTAAAGACACCGAAGTCGCGATCATCTGCGACGCCGATGAAGCCGTCGGTCAGGCTCAAGTGGAAGAAATCCATAAGAAGACCGGCAAGAAGCCGAAGTACGTCAAAGACATGCGGGAAGCTTACGACGATAAAGACATCGACGTCGTCAGCATTGCGACTCCGAACCACTGGCACGCGTTGGCCACGATCTGGGCCGTGCAAGCCGGCAAAGACGTGTACGTCGAAAAACCCGTCAGCCACAACGTCAGCGAAGGCCGACGGATGGTGCAAGCCGCTCGGAAGTACGACAAGATCGTGCAAACCGGGACGCAATGCCGTTCGACAAAGGCCACTACGGAAGCCGTCGAGTACGTGCAATCAGGACAAATCGGCGATTGCAATTTCGCTCGTGGTTTGTGTTACAAACCGCGTGGCCCGATCGGACCGGCCGGCAAATACGATGTGCCCGGCAGCGTCGATTACGACCTTTGGACCGGACCGGCCGCTCTCCAACCATTGACCCGTCCGAAATTGCACTACGATTGGCACTGGGTGTGGAACACCGGCAACGGCGACTTGGGCAACCAAGGTATCCATCAAATGGACATCTGTCGTTGGGGGCTTGGCGCGACGTCCGTGGGCAAACGCGTGATGGGTTTCGGGGGACGCTTCGGTTATGAAGACGCCGGCGAAACCGCCAACACCGAAGTTACCTTTCACGACTACGGCGACAAAAAAGTCATCTTCGAGGTTCGTGGATTGAAGACCGGTGCCGAACGCGGTGCGAAGATCGGTGTGATCTTCTACGGCAGCAACGGATATGTTGTGATGACCAGCTACAACGGCGGAGCCGCCTTCGATCTCGATGGCAACGTCGTCAAGAAGTTCAGTGGTGGTGACGATCACTTCGGCAACTTTGTGACCGCTGTCCGCAGCCGCAAAGTGAGCGATTTGAACGCCGACATCGAAGAAGGCCACTACTCATCCGCAATGTGTCACCTCGGCAACATTTCGATGCGGATGGGCGAAATGGTCACTGCGAAGGAAGCCGAAGCTCGTTTGTCGGACGATAGCGAACTGGCCGAAACGTACGATCGGTTCTCGTCGCACCTCCGCGAAAACGGTATCGATCTGAGCCAAAACAAAATGCACTTCGGACCGATGCTCGAAATCGATCCTGAAACCGAAGAGTTCATCGGCGAACACGCACGAGCCGCGAATCCTTGGCTGACGCGTGAATATCGCAAGGGCTACGAAGTTCCCAGCGAAGCAGATTTGTAATCGAAACTCAGTTCCGCGATGGCGGAATTGATTCTCATGGAATGATGAAACCCGGTTTCTTTGGGGGCCGGGTTTCTTTTATGACGGAGCACCATGCGGATGGCGGACGCATCGCCCAATGATTCGACGGACCGACTGCGCGCGTGTCTCAAGCAGTACTGGGGCTACGACGATTTTCGCCCTCTCCAAGAGCAGGCGATGCGATGCGTCATGGAAGACCGCGATTCCGTAGTCGTGTTGCCAACTGGCGGCGGAAAATCGCTGTGTTACCAAGTTCCCGCGCTGTGCCGAGATGGCTTGGCGGTCGTGGTGTCGCCCCTCATCTCACTGATGAAAGATCAAGTCGATGCATTACGCGGTTGCGGTGTGTCGGCGGCGTGCGTGAACAGTTCACTTTCGGCATCCGAACGCAAGGAGGTTGCCTCCGCTGTGAGGCGAGGTGAAATCCGCATTCTCTATGTCGCTCCCGAGCGAATCGTCCAAGAACGCACGAAGGACTTCTTGGAAGAATCCAATCTGAGTTTTATCGCCATTGACGAGGCCCATTGTATCAGCGAATGGGGCCACGATTTTCGTCCCGAGTACCGCGAACTCAAAGCGCTTCGGCAACGATTTCCCGATGTTGCCTTTCACGCTTACACCGCTACCGCAACCGAACGTGTCCGTTCTGATATCGCTGAGAACCTCGGTCTCAATGATCACGAACTACTAGTGGGTTCGTTCGATCGCTCGAACTTGTTCTATCGGATTGAACGACGGCGGAATCGGCTGGTGCAGATTCAACAAGTGCTCGACCGTCACAAAGGGGAATCGGGAATTATCTACTGCATCAGTCGGCGGGACGTCGACGAACTCAGCGGCACCTTGAACGATCTGGGTTACAAAACGCTGCCGTATCATGCGGGGATGGATGCGGACGAACGGCAACGAAATCAGGATGCATTCATCGAGGACCGCACGGACACCATTGTCGCGACGGTCGCGTTTGGCATGGGGATCGACAAGCCCAATGTCCGTTATGTGATTCACGCGGGAATGCCGAAAGCTTTGGAGAACTATCAGCAGGAAAGCGGCCGCGCCGGTCGCGATGGTCTGGAAGCAGAATGCTGTCTGTTCTACTCCGGTAGCGATGCTCAACTGTGGCGACGAATCATCGGTGAGGAGTCTGCCGGGAACGTCGATGCCGCCATGGAATCGCTCGAAGCCCTCGATCAATTTTGCACCGGCGTGACGTGTCGTCATCGGTCGTTGGTAACGTACTTCGGGCAGGACTGGCCCGACGAACCGTGCAACGCATGTGATGTGTGCGTCGGCGATCTCGACATGCTTAGCAATCCGTTAGAGACCGCGCAAAAAATTGTCTCGGGAGTTGTGCGACTCGATCAGCGATTTGGTGGTGATTACGTGAGTTTGCATTTGTCCGGGTCGCGTGACAAACGGCTTTTGGACAACGGTCACGACCAACCAAGCACCTATGGAATTTTGCAGGAACACGATCGGCGAGCCATTCGGGACTGGATCGAGCAACTGGTTTCGCAAGGTTTCCTCGAAAAAGTTGGGGAGTATCGTGTCGTCCAGGTCACTCCGAAAGGGCGAGAACTTCTGCGGGGCGATGCGTCGCCGAGATTGCTCCAGCCACGGAAACGGAAATCGACGGCGCAGGCATCAGCCGAGGTTCGGCGGGAGAATTGGGAAGGTGTCGACCGCGGTTTGTTCGAGCGGTTACGCGAACTTCGGAAGGAACTGGCCGACGAACGGGGAGTACCCGCCTACATCGTGTTCGGCGATGCAACGCTCCGGGAGTTGGCCCGTGAGAAGCCAACCTCGATCGAGGAGTTTCAAGAAGTTCGCGGCGTGGGTGAGAAGAAACTCCGTGACTACGGCGAGGTCTTCGTCGAAAACATTCGGTTGTATCTTCAGGGGGAAGCCGATCCGAACCCTGTGAAAACGAGCGGTGTCGCTAAGAAAGCGGGGCGGAAAGTCTCGGCGTCCTCACGTCGTGCCTGGCAGTTTTTTCGCGATGGCATGTCGATTGGGGAAGTCGTCGAGACCACTGGTCGAGCAAGTAGCACTGTCACAGGTTATCTCTGCGATTTTCTAGAATCCGAAGGCCGGACCGATCCGTTGCCCTGGGTGAAGGCGGACACGTTCGAACGCATTCGCGCCAAAGCATTAGAGTTGCAAACTGATTCGGCCAAGCAAGTCTTTGAGGTTCTGAACGAATCGGTTGCCTACGACGATATCCGCATTTCCTTGTCATGCTTGGTCAGTGAACTGGAGTCATGTGCCCGGCAGTAGGAAGCGAGAAATGAGCGACGAAAACCTGGACATCGAACCTCCAATTGAAGAACTTGCGGAGCCATTGCCACGTTGCAATGTTTGCGGTCGGGAGTTGGAATTTGGCACGGGTGAATCGCGTCCGGGGTTAATGCTCAGGTGCGTTTCCCGGCATTGCGGAGTTGTTTTGGAACAGCAGATCGACGGGGATTTCCGCACGAGGACGTTTCAATTCGCATCGACGGAAGATACAGATTCGGGACGGCATGTCTCGAACAATTACTCACTCTTGGTCCTGCCATTCTTGTTGGACGATGCGGACCGCAAACAACCGTTTGCTGCGATCGAGAAGTCAGCCCGTTGGCAGCGTCGCGAGTTTTCTCCGACCGTAAAAAGCGATGTCGACCGCACGGAATATTTTCTCCCATACATTCGCCGGTTTTTGTTCCCCAGCTTGTTCAAATCGGCGATGGATGGTCCGGAACTGCAAACCTGTCGACACTATGAGTTCCCCCTGGAGCTACTCGGCGGAAATAGTGAGGGGCTGCAATTCGACGTGGGGTGTTGGGATACCTTCAAAGAATTCAACCAGACGTTTCCGGTCAGTTTAGACCGTATCGAGTTGACCGTATTCAGCTACCGCGTGGGATTCTTGATTCTCCGAGTCCGCTGCAACGACGAGGAAGCCACTTTCTTCGATCAGATGAAACTGGCACACACATTACGATTTATCCGCAAACCACACGACGATTTCGCATTGCCAATTTTGTGTCCGAAGTTGGCTGCTGGTCATGGTGATCCGACACAATCGACGGCCTACGATATGCCAAGATTGGTGTCCTGGTTGCTGGATGAGTTTCGTCGTGATACCAGGCCATCCGCAAACACACCGACCGAACAACCAACAGGCGGGCCGTCGCTTCATAGTCGCTTACCCGTGCGTCTGGTTTACGACGACCGCTTGTTAGTCTACACATTTAGTTGCCTCGATAAATCGTCGTGTCTGGACGACCCGGACACGAATCGCACGCTGCTTGCCAGACATGTGGTCGTGCGGTTCGACGAGGAAACCCAGGCGACAGGTCGCGCACGGACCCCGGACCGACCGGGCGACGATTGGCGTCGAAAACGGTGGGAAAGTTATTCCAAGGACGGCGGTTGTCTGGTCGTGTTCGACACCGACGAGTATCACCGTACGGCGATCGGTGGATATTGGGAAACCTATTACTTCGATGTCTTCTTGCTAGCAGCGTTACAACGCGTGACATTATTGTCGCTGTTCGAACGGATGGCCGACATTCGCAGCCTGACCGGCAGCAGTCATGAGTCACGTGTTCAACTGCGGAACATTCGGTACGATTTGCTCGTTTTCAAAAACCAATGTTGTTTCAGTCAGATCACCAACCGTGAACGTGGACTGACCCTGTGGCGAAAATGGCAAAATGTGTTCGAGACGGAATCACTACTTCGCGAGGTGAACGAGCAGTCCGAACAACTCGATGGCTTTCTCGAGATCCGTTCGCGGGACAAAAATGAACGCCTACTACGATTGGCCGGGGTCGTAACGACGGTCACGCCGGCTATCTTCGGTTTGGAAGTGGTGTTCGGGGAGGAACCGTGGTTGGCGGGCGTCAAATGGGCGTTGTTGATTGCGTTGTTCATCGGAGTTGGTTTGTCCGCCTTAATTATTTTGAACCGCGAACGACGCGAAATGTAAACGCGAGAAAGATTGACCATGCAACCGAAGATTGCGGCGTTTCCCAAGTGTTATCTGGACGACATCGCTGGCACGAAGACGATGACCGTCTTCGAGTGGATCGAAATGGCACGATCGCTCGATGCGGATGGGTTGGAGATGTATGAAGGCTTCCTGCCAAGTCTGCACGATGACGACGTCGATCGAGTGGGGACCGCCATTCGGGAGGCAGGGTTTGAAATGCCGATGCTATGTTGTTCACCGGACTTCACGAATCCAGATCCCGATGCCCGTCGAAAAGCAGTGGAACATCAGATTCGGATGATCGAGGTCTCACGCAGACTTGGGGGAGCCGGCACAGTCTGTCGAGTGTTGAGTGGGCAACGTTACCCGGAAGTCTCCCGCGAGCACGGGTTGCAATGGGTTGTGGAATGTATCGAGGAACTCGTGCCGATCGCCCGGGAGAATGGCGTCATCTTGGGTTTGGAAAATCACTACAAGGACGGCTTTTGGAAGTATCCGGAATTCGCCCAGAAACAGGACGTCTTCCTCGAACTACTCGCAGCAGTCTCGGAACGCGAATATTTTGGCGTACAGTATGATCCTTCGAATGCCATCGTGGCGGGTGACGATCCGGTCGAACTATTGCGGAAGGTGGCCGATCGTGTGGTCAGCATGCATGCTAGCGATCGATTTTTGGCCGGCGGAACAACGCTCGAAGAGCTTCGGCAAACCGACGGGACGCTGGGGTACTCGCCGAACTTGTGTCATGGGGTCACCGGTCAGGGCTTGAACGACTACGACACGATTTTCCAGCTGTTGGCCGATCATAACTATCAAGGTTGGATCAGCATTGAAGACGGAATGAATGGCATGGAAGAAATGGCGGAGTCACTCGCGTTTCTCCGCCGCATGGTTGTCAAATATTTTGCGGTCTAAACCGTTTCACAGTCTTCGACGGACACGAGCGATGCGAGAAGACCTGAGTGTACCGGCCGTCACGAGACCTAAGCCGCTACGATGAAAAGTGAACTAAGCTAGCTCGTCATTTCCTCGAACAATTCGCGTTGTTCTCGCATGGCGGCTATTTTGTCTTTGGGATTCGTCCGGCACTCGAGAAGAATCCAGCCAGTGTAATCGGCTTTCTGCATGAGTTGAAACAACTCGGCATATGGGTAATTGCCGGCGTTGAATTCTCGCACGTGCGTGGTGGTGGCTAAGCGATCTTTAACGAGATTGAAGTTATATTCCAGTCCTTGGCCCGCCAGGTCGACATCGTTGGAATTCCAGCAGACTCCGACGTTCGGATGGTCGGCGACTTCAAAAATAGCCTGCATGACGGGCAGTTCGCTAGTGCCGTTTCCGTGAACTTCGACGCGAATTTCCTGGCCATACTTTTGACCGTAGGCAGCCACGGTGTTGAGTGACTTTCCGATCTGTTCGATCGTTTCCTCACGTGGCACACCTTTGACGAAAGCATTGGGTTTCACCTTCACGCCGGTGGCGCCACAGTCGTGCATCAGTTGGACATACTGCTTCGTCAACTCGATGTTCTGCTGGAGTTTTTTGGGATCGTTCGAATGAAACTCGGCGTTCGAACCGTAACCGACAAGTTCGACCGGGCTATCCGCGAACCGCTTGCGGACTTCCTTTCGTTCCGCCGCCGACAGCGAGGGCTCGACGCCATGGGCATGTTGCGTTCGTACTTCCACGCCGCCCAGTCCCGACTTCTCGCAGGCAGAGATCAATTCCGGCAGCGTCATATCTTTACCCCAGAGATACGTCACCAACCCGAGCTTCATCTTGCCCGCCGGTTTTGATTCAGCGGCCGTTAATTGGCGGATGCCAAGTCCGGTCAAGGTGGCGGCGGTCGCTGTAGTTGCGAGAAAATCGCGACGCGTGAAAGTAGGCATAAGGAACTTTCTTGGGTAGGGAATTCGTGGTTCGAACAGCTACGGAAACATGCAAAACACGGTAAACAATTTCTCGGCGGAATGTGAGTGAGTCACCCAAATTCGACTTGGACCGCAACAACCGATCGGCGAATGAACTCACAGAAATCGCACGCGTTTCGCGTGTTCCTTGGGATGCGAATACGTTGTCTGCTTGCGATCGATTTTGGTTCGCTGCAGAATGAGATCGTTACGAAACGAATTTGCGTGCATCTGCGACAGGAGATAAGAATGAAGCGTTCAAGAAATAGCTTTCTGCTCCGTCTCATGGTATTAGGAGTCGCCCTTTGCGGTCAGGCAACTGCTGAGGAGTTTCCGCAAGTTCGTGGGGTGTCCTCGCAGCCGTTGATTGCGGCCTCGAAGCGTTTGACTGAGGCCCTGAAATACGTGGGCGCTCCGCTCTCGGAGGAAGATCAGAAAGAATTGAACGCGGCGTACGTCCTACAGGACGAAACCGATACGCTCGTGGCCATCCAGAAGATTCTTGATCCTTATTGTGTCGCAGCTGTTGATATCAATGCGGAAAGCCGGGTGCATGTCGTCGAGGGACCCGCGAAGAAAGAATTGATTCAACAAGGGTGGCGAACGTTTCTGGTAAAGGTTCACAACCAAGCAGGGATTACGCCGACGCTCGTCGCGGAGAGTCCAAATGCGTTGCCACTCTACATGCGGGGACGCGGTGCCCGACAACGACCACAAACCGAACAAACGCTCGTGCCACCCGGTGAAGTGGAACAGCGGTGGTTGAGTTTGGAAATGTTCGACAAACCGCCGTTGAAACCTCGGCTGTCCGGTTTGGCGCTCGAATACCGGATCGTTCAGCTTTACAGTCGAGATACCGGTCGGCGGGAAGCGGAGTTGGCGTTTCACGTTGGTCAAGGCACGCAAGATCTCGGGTTCCGCAACGCCGTACCGATTCTGTTTCAGTGTGAACCGGCCGTCGAAGTGGCGTTCGAAGTCCGCGATGTCGACGGCTCTCCGACCACAGCCGCGTTCGTAATTCGCGACAAGTTCGGCCGCGTTTATCCAAACCCCGCTCGACGATTGGCACCCGACTTCTTCTTCCACAATCAGATCTATCGGGCGGATGGAGAAATCGTGTCGTTACCCGCAGGGGAATATACCGTCACCGTGTCTCGCGGTCCGGAATACCTAACGCAGAAGAAGAAAATCACGATCTCCGAAAACGTCGCCAGCTTCAAAACTCGCTTCGACCTGGAACGTTGGACCCACGCTGCCGAGCGTGGCTGGTGGTCTGGGGATCATCACGTGCATGCGGCCGGATGTGCCCATTACGATAGCCCGACTGAAGGCGTGACCCCCGCAGACATGCTGCGTCACATCCTTGGCGAGGACTTGAATGTCGGTTGTGTGTTGTCATGGGGACCATGTTGGTACACGCAGAAGCAATACTTCGAAGGCCGAGTTTCAGCGTTGTCGCGACCGGATTATCTCATGCGGTACGATGTGGAAGTCAGCGGATTTCCGTCGTCGCATGCCGGCCACTTGTGCTTGCTGCGACTCTCTGAAGACGATTACCCCGACACAAAAACCATCGAGCAATGGCCCAGTTGGACGCTGCCCGTATTGAAATGGGGGCAAGAGCAAGATGGCGTGGTCGGGTATTCGCACTCCGGTTGGGGGTTGCAGTTGCCGGATGTGATGCCGGACGGCTCCCGCAGTTTCGTGAACTATCGAAACGTGCCAACAGGATGGAACGGCAGCGATGCGAAAACGTTGCCCGACTACTCCATGCCGAGATTCGACGGGATCGGGGCCAATGAATTTATTGTGACCGTGGCTCACGATGCATGTGACTTCATCTCCGCGGTGGACACGCCCGCGATTTGGGAATTGAATATCTGGTATCACACGCTCAACTGCGGCTTCCGGAGCAAGATCAGCGGCGAAACCGATTTCCCGTGTATCTACGGCGACAAAGTCGGCCTCGGACGGATTTACGTAAAACTGAAACCGGACGAAAAACTCACCTTCGATTCTTGGATTCAAGGCGTGAAGGAGGGACGAAGTTATTGCGGGGATGGACTCAGTCACGTCTATGACATGCGGGCGACTGTCGTCGATGACAAGCAGAGCGTTGCCCTCGGCGAAATGAGTTCGAAAGGCAAACTGAGCGAATTGTCGCTGAGTCAACCCGGCGAGGTGACGGTGGAGTGCGAGGTCACCGCGATGCTCGATGCGGAACCGTCGGCGGAGGTGGAAGCGATTCGAAAACGGCGTCTCGATCAAAAACCTTACTGGCATCTCGAACGTTGTCGCATCGAGGGAACTCGCAAGGTGCCGGTCGAGTTAGTTGTCAATGGAGAGGTTGTCGCTACGAAAGAAATTGTTGCCGACGGTTCGGTGCACTCGCTGAAGTTCGACGTCGAAGTTGAAGAATCGAGTTGGATGGCTGTGCGGATACTCCCCAGTGTGCACACCAACCCAATTTGGGTCAGCGTCGATGATCAACCCGTCCGCTGTAACCCACGCAGTGCGGAATGGTGTCGGGACGCGGTCGATGTTTGCTGGAACTCCAAGAAGGGCCAAATTCGACCCGACGAACGGGAAGCCGCGAAACAGGCGTATGATCAGGCCCGCGAAATCTACGAACGCATTCACGCCGAAGCGTCCGCGAAGTGAGGAACGTATTCAACGTCAACAAACGACCTCTCCCGTTCGCGGGAGAGGTGAAAGTCTTTCACACAGGTCGAGTACCGACCGACTACGACGTGTAGCGTTTCATCAGGGCGAGGGCGTTTTTGCTGAGGTGTTCTTCGCTGGGGAACATTGATCGCCAGATCTTCGTGGCGGCTGCAATCTCCGGCAATGCGGAACCAAACGCTTCCACCATCAACCAGCCGTCATAACCTGTCTCTTTGAGAGCTGCGAAGGTCGTGTCGAAATCGACATGGCCTTCACCGGGTGTGGAACGATCGTTTTCAGAAATGTGCACGTGGACCGTTTGGTCCGCACAGCATTTGATGGCTTCGGCGAGATCTTTTTCTTCCAAGTTGGCGTGGAAGGTGTCGTACATCATCTTGAAGTTGGGATGATCGATCTCCCGGCAAAACTGCGCGGTGTCCGCGGCACAGTTGAGGAAGTAGCACTCGAAGCGGTTGAGGTATTCGCAGGTCAACATCACGCCGGCTTCTTTGGCATGATCGGCGGCTTGCGACATGGTTTCTTTGCCGTACTTCCACTCGTCATCCGTGCGGCCTGTTCCCGAGAAATGGCCGATCGTACTGTGAATCGGTCCACAGAGGTGTGTCGCTCCGACGATTGCACACATGTCGATAATGCGTTTGAGATGCTCGAGACTCGCCTGCCGACTGGCGGCGTCGCTCGAAATCGGATTTGCTTCAGTCGAACCATGGACTGTGACGGCGGTTCGTTCCAGACCAAGATCGTCCAATTTGCTGGCGACGTCTTTGTATTGGCTTTCGTTCGCACTGAAGATTGGAAGTTCGACACCGTCGAAACCCCATTCTTTGAGCTGTTCAAGCTGGGTATAATTGTCGGGGGTGACGTTGTCGGTCCACAACAGCAAATTCATGCCATATTTCATGGGTGCGCTTTCCTCGGGATGTGCGGGTTTCGGTTTGGCTCAGTCTGACGCTCTGGCGTCTGTGTTTCAAGCGAATGGCGAGGAACGAATACCGACAAAAAATTGCGAATCGCTGCGCAAAATGCGACGAGGAATGCATTCTATTCTAAAAGCGATGTTGTAGTCGCTAGACTTGGTACGATAGGCAAATCACGACCGTGAATGTCGAAAACTTTCCGACCGGCCACAAGGTTGGCCGATTCTGGCCCAATTTCGGTTATGCTTGCATTGCACCGACCAAACAGCCGGGAAGTGACCTCGCATTGTGTCGGCGACTGTTTCCAATCTGCCGGATTTGCAGGTTTTGACATTGTCGTGCTGAACTGCGACACACGGAATTCGGGATTGCATCGGTTCGGTCGCACGCCTGTTTCTCATGAAAAGGATCGTCAGATATGTTGTCTGTTCGAAGAATGGCCCGCTGGCTGACTTGTTTCGCCGTTCTCGTTGCGTGTACCGGCATTTGGGATGGAGATTCCGCATCGGCCGCGAAACGAACCCGGGCGAAGAAACGCGCGATTTTACCGCGTCTCACATTCGACGCCGACGCCGAACAATTCCAATTGTTCGATGCAATGAAAGAAGGCAAAGTCGACGTCACGATGGTTCCCAAGGATTCCACCGGGGGCTACATCTTAATTGACAACGTCTCGGATAAACCGGTCTCGGTCCAATTGCCGAACGCCGTTGTTGGTGTTCATACGATGCAGCAATTCGGTGGAGCCGGTGGATTCGGCGGTGGCGGTTTAGGTGGTGGGGGTCTTGGTGGCGGACTTGGCGGCGGCGGCGGACTTGGGGGCGGTAACCAAGCTCAACCGGTCGGCGGTGGGTTCGGTCAAGGTGGCGGCGGCCAACTCGGTGGTGGTGCCGCTGGTGGATTCGGTGGTCCTGGTCTTGGTGGTGGTGGAGCCGGTGGCGCCGGTTTCTTCTCGATTCCGCCGGACAAAACCGCTCGCATTCCTTACGGTTCGGTTTGTTTGGCTCACGGAGCAATGGAACCCAGCCCACGCATGACTTACCGCATTGTGCCGGTTGAAAAGTTCACAACAGACGAGTCACTCCAAGAGTTGATCGGCATGGTCGCACGGGGACGCGTTAATACGCGAGTTGCCCAGGCAGCGGCTTGGCACCTTTCGAGCAAAATGAGCTGGCAAGAATTGGCTGCGAAGTCGCACATTCCAGCCTTCGGCCAACCCCGCGAACCCTACTTCCACCGCAATGAATTGATCGCTGCGGTCGGACTGGTCAAACAGGCTGAAGCTCAAGCGAAAGAAAAAGCCAAAGACAAGAAACCAACGGAAGACGAAGACAACGATCGTCGTCGCAACCGTGGTCCGCTGAAGATTGAAGCTGCCGAGTAATCTCGCAGTTCCGAGAGAACAGAAACGATGCGAAAAGCGAATCGATTCATCGATTCGCTTTTTTTCGTGTTTTTCTGATTGCCGATTGGTTCTGCAGGTCTAAGAAGACTGTGAACGATTTGAACGTTTTTCGCCGGCAAGAGACGTTCATCGAATCCAGTTTTCCCCCACCCTGATTGAAGGTCACACTGATGAGCCAATCCCGAATGCTGCCCCAAGCTATTGCTGCCCTCGCGATCGCGTTTACCGCGATGACCGTCCACGCGGAAGAGAAAAGTGACATTGTTGACACGGCTGTTGGAGCCGGTCAGTTTAAGACACTCGCTGCAGCACTGAAGGCGGCAGATTTGGTCGATGCATTGAAAGCCGACGGACCGTTTACGGTCTTCGCACCAACCGACGCTGCTTTCGACAAGTTGCCAGCAGGCACAGTTGAGACGCTGCTGAAACCAGAGAACAAAGACAAACTCACCGCGATTCTTACTTATCACGTCGTTAAAGGCAAAATCGATTCCGAAGCCGCTTTGGAAGCCGGCAAAGCGAAAACGCTGAACGGCAAAATGGTGCGGATTCGTGAAAACAAAGGCACAGCTATGGTCAACAAAGCCAAGCTTGTGAAGACCGACATCATGGCAAGCAATGGCATCATCCACGTCATTGACACCGTCTTGTTGCCGCCGGAAAAGAAAGCAGCCAAATAAATCCTTGATCGGACAAAGCTAAAAAAGAAGTCGGCGACACATTCAGACATGTCGCCGACTTCTTTTCTTATTTAGATTGCGAACCAACTTTTTATTTTTCGATCCGGAACAAGTGCGTTTCCGTGCGTATGAAGAGTGCGTTGTCTACGACGGCTGGTGACGCCATGAATCCAGACTTCATTTCGTTTTGAGCAACTTCCACATACTCAGTGCCTGGTTTGATCACGGTGGCGACACCTTCTTGACTCCACAAGTAGATATGGCCATCGGCAAATAGCGGAGAGGCCGAGTACTGGCCACCGAGTCGGTGTCGATAATGTTCCTCGCCGGTTTTGGCGTCCACGCAGGTCCAAATCCCGGCATCGGACAACAAGTAAAGTTCATCGCCGATCAACAGCAACGACGGCTTCTTCGGGATTTGTCGGCCTGATGTCCAGACCACATGCGATTCACTGACATCACCTTGGCCATCATACCGGACCGCCAACAATTTTGACTGCATAAAACTCGTCACAATGTAAGCCATTCCGTGGCCGATAACAGGACGTGGCACCGTCGAAAACCCGAGACCACCATAACTGATTCGCCAAATCTCGTGGCCACTCGCGGGGTCGTAACCGTAAACCCAATCGGCTCCGGGGGAAATCAAAATCGATTTGCCGTCGACCTCGACGACATGAGGAGTGGCATACGCTTTCTGAAATTCGGGACGATCGTTGAGCTTTCCAGAACGTGGCGTGTTCCACACGATTTTCCCGGTTCGTTTATCGAGAGCCGCGACGAACTGACGGTCGATCCCATCGTATTGGGCGATGAGCAAATCGTTCCAGACGATCGGGGATGCTCCGGGACCATTTTGGTGGTCAACCGTTAGTGTGCGTTGTTCCCAAATTTTCTCGCCGGTTTTCGAATCGAGACACGCGGTGCCATAGGTTCCGAAGTGGCAAAATACACGCTCGCCTTCCACGACGGGCGTGGGTGACGCGTAACTGTTGAGCGAATGAATCGGTTGTGGGTCGGCAACCTGGAAAACTTCGACGTCTTGCAGAATCTCGCCGCTCTCAGCGTCAATGCAAATCGCCCGCAACGATAACGACCCGACCAGTTCCAGGCCGTTGGGGTTCTTGACTTTTGCTAACCGGGCTTTTTTCTCTTCCTCGGAAAGGGTCTCGGTAACGGCGGTTGTCAACCACACGCGACCATCTTCGATCACCGGGGAGGAATGCCCATCACCAGGAATCGCGGTCTTCCAGGCGACGTTTTCGGTTTCGCTCCACTGGGTGGGAAGATTCGTCGCATCAGCATGGCCATTCCCCTCGGGACCACGAAATTGCGGCCAACTCTCGCCGGCAAATGCAAGCGAATTCACCAAGCACAGCAGACATAGCAAACTCAAGCGAACAGGATTCAAGACAGCACCTCGGAGAGAGTTGGTGAGTGAACAAGGCCAGATACGTAACTTACCACGCCGACTTGGAGAGCAACAACCGATCGAGTCAATTCGGAGAATCGATACAACCGTTCGTGATGGAAAAACCGTTGTCGTGCTTGCAAAGCGTCAGAAGCGAGCGGCAATGACGTTGCCACGGTTTGCGGTCGATCTTGAGGATATCTATTAGACTCCGGGAGTTTCAATGTGCGGTATTGTGGGGATCGTTGCCAAGCCTGGTCGTGAGCCACAAGTCTCGGCGGACATCCTGCGAAAAATGAGCGACGCGATTGCACATCGCGGTCCCGATGGCAGCGGCGAATTTCGTCGGGCTGAGGTGGTGTTTGCTCACCGATTATTGGCCATCCGCGACCCGGAACATGGTCGGCAACCGTGGATCAGTGCAGACGGTCGCTGCGTACTCACGTACAACGGCGAAATCTACAACGACGCGGACTTGCGGACGGAGCTTGCGGCATGCGGCCATCGGTTCCAAACGCGGTGCGACACCGAAGTCGTCATGGCGGCGTATCGTGAGTGGGGGACGGAGTGCGTTCGTCGTTTGCATGGAATGTTCGCGTTCGCCCTCTACGACTTTGATCAGCACGAATTGTTGTTGGCACGCGACCGGTTTGGCGTGAAGCCTCTCGTGTGGTGTGAAGCGGAAGAGTGTATTGCATTCGCGAGTGAACCGGGGGCGTTGCTGGCGTGGCCGGCCGTGTCACGACAGCCCGATTGGGCGGTGATCAGTCAACACCTGACAACGTTCCGCACCACTCTCGGTGAGCGAACGGTGTACACCGACATTCGACAACTACCACCCGCACACTTCGCCGTGCACAACACGAGCACGTTCCGAATGACAAGCTATTGGGACTATCCGAACGCCACATCTCCGTCGCAAACGGATTCGTTTGAGGCGGAATTCGATTCCGCGGTTTCCCGGCGTCTTGTCAGTGATGTTCCCGTGGGACTGTTTCTGAGTGGTGGTGTCGATTCGAGTTCGATCGGCGCGAAAGCTTCGGACTATCTCCAACCGGGTACGCCGAGTTTTTGCGTCACTGGTTCTCAAGTGGACAACGAACCGACCGACTCCCATTTTGCCCGCCGGTGTGCAACTCATTTGCGAACCGACCATTCCACGATCACGCTGGATGCCGAGTCCTACTGGACTCGGTGGCAGGAGATGATTCATCGGCTACGCGTGCCACTCTCGACGCCGAATGATGTCCTGATTTACGAGATGGCATCGACCGCGAAACGGTCGGTCAGTGTTGTCCTTGGTGGCGAAGGCGCCGACGAGCTATTGGGGGGATACGCTGCCGTGCAGTGGTCGGGATTCGATTTTGATCGAAGTCGGCAATTTGCCGAAGACCGCTTTATGGGTTCATCGGCAGCCCGGCGGATTGCAGAAGTTAGTCTGCAGCGAACATACGGTCGGACTCGGTTCGAATCGCCAACCGACCATTTTCTCACATCAAACAGCTTGATTCCCCTGCCCGTCAAGCCGCATCTCCTCACGCCTGAAGTCTGGGAGAAGGCCGAGCACGATCAACCATTGCTCGCGGCATACGGGGCCGCCCTCGACGGACCACCCGAACGATCGACAAGCGAGCGTTACGCGCGGTTGCTGCATCGGATCAATCTCGAAGGATTGCTGGGACGGTTAGACCAAGCCACGATGTTGGCCGGATTAGAAGCCCGGGTTCCGTTTACCGATCACCGCTTTGTCGAATTCGCGAGTGGTCTTCCAACGCAGGAAAAACTCCGAATTTCGTCGACGGAATCCGCACCGTTTCTGTCGGCAACGGAACTCGCGACACGCGGGGCATTGGAGTCGAAAGTCGCACTGAGAAGTTTCGCCCGGGAACGACTACCAGCAAAATTGGCGGAGCGACCGAAAGCGAGTTTCCCGACCCCGGTCGCCAAGTGGATCGCCAACGAGTGGCGAGAGCGAATTCAGATCCGTCTCGCGACCAGTCCGTTTATTCACTCCGTCTTTCAGCCGGAAGCGGTGCAGGAACTCTCGGCGAACCCCAGCGCTGCTGGCATGTGGCTGTGGCCGATTCTCAATCTGAGTTTCTGGGGCGACGAATTTCTCAACTGACTACGGCAGTTCTCGGATTCGCAGATTCCGAAATTCGATCGGAGAACCTTCGGATTCGAGACACAAGAATCCTTGAGCAGGTTGACAGTCGGCTCCGCCGGAGACTTCCTCCCCATTGACCCACAATCGAACTTCGCCGTTAATCGCACGTACGTAATAGTGATTCCACTCGCCCACGCCCTTGCTCAGTTCCTTGGAGGGAAAGCTGCGGGAACCGTTCGGTGAAATTGGTGGGAATGGTTTCATCTTCGATGTCCCCACGGGGAACACATCACCGTGACAGGTGAACCAATCCGAATCTTTCCCGGTCCGCTCTTTGTACTGCTCGGCATAGCCGAGATCGAGCACTTGCACCTCAATGCCACCGCGTGGCAAAGTTCCTCGTTTGAGGCCATCGAACACGGTCGGCGGAGCCCAGAGGAAAACACCGGAGTTCCCGGCTTTCTTCAGATGTCGCCACTCGACGACCAATTCGAGATTCTTGTATTCCTTCTTGGTCCGCGTCACTCCGACCGGTTGTCCGGTACAACGAATGATGCCATCGCTTTCATCCCAGGTGTCGGGGTCGCAGTTTGCGTTGACGAAATCGTCGAGTGTCAACGTTTTCCAACCCGGCCCGGTAGCGATTTGAAATGGGGCTGGCGTGGCGTCTTCCGCGAACGCCGCCGACGTAACGAACGCAAGACACAGTAATCCGAAACAACGCATCGAGTTCATCCCAGTTTGCGAGTAATTCAATTGGAACCGCTCTAGGGTGTGGTTCCCATCAACGATTGTCAATTGAACAACGCCGTTCGATGCGGAAAGGCCGCGACTAGAGTAAGTTGCTAGCCAGTTCAGCAAGTTGGGATCGTTCACCTTTTTCCAAAGTGATATGGGCGTAAAGTGGCTGCCCGACCATCCGGTTGATGAGGTATGTCAAACCGTTCGAGAGCGAATCGAGATAAGGGTGGTCAATCTGCTGAATGTCGCCGGTGAGTACAATTTTCGTACCCTCGCCGGCTCGCGTGATGATGGTTTTGATTTCGTGCGGCGTCAGATTCTGAGCTTCGTCGATGATGAAATAAATCCGCTGCAAACTCCGTCCACGAATGTAAGCCAACGGAGTGATTTCGAGTTTCTTCGACTCGAGCAACTCCGGAATTCGCTTAGCGTCGTCGCTGTCACCAAGTTCATGACGGATGACGGTCAGGTTGTCGAACAAGGGTTGCATGTACGGATCAAGTTTGGCGGACACGTCACCGGGCAGAAACCCGATGTCCCGGTTCGATAGCGGAACCACCGGGCGTGCGAGCAGAATCTGCCGGTATTCCTTTCGGCATTCCAAGGCCGCTGCGAGTGCTAATAACGTCTTGCCGCAACCGGCTTTTCCCGCGAGTGTGACGAGTTTCACGTCGGGATCCGTTAGTGCATTCAATGCAAAAGACTGCTCCGCATTTCTCGCTTTGATGCCGTAGGCTCGGTTCGCGATTACTCGGGTAAACGTCAAGTCAGGGGAACTATAGCGGGCGAGCACACTCTTCGAGTGATTTTTCAGAATGAAGTTTTCATTCGCCACTGGATTCATCACCTGAGTTAAATCCGTCGCGGACACTCGCCCTTCCAGCCGATAAAACGCATCGACGACATCCGCTGGCATATCGTTCACGGTGCGTTTGCCGGTGTAGAGCTTGTCAAAGCTTTCGATTTTATCGGTCTCGTAATCTTGAGCGACCAAACCCAACGCTTTGGCCTTCATGCGAAGATTTGTGTCTTTCGAGACCATGACCGTACGACGGGGATATTCCTGCTGCGCAACCGTCAGGCCGGTACTTAGAATTCGATGGTCGGGGCTGTCTTGGAGAAAAGCGGTCTGAACCTGTTCGGTGAGTTTGGCGCCAAAGACAACGCGAATTCGCCCGCGTCCTTCTCCCAAGGGGGCACCCCGTTTCGAGAGCACATCGCCGCTGAGTGCGTCCAACTTTCGCAACGCTTCTCGCGCATGAAAGTTGATGTCTTCGTTGCCTTTCTTGAACCGATCCAGCTCTTCCAAAACGGTAATGGGAATTGCGATATCGTGTTCTTGAAAATTGAAAATGCAGCTGGAGTCGTGCAGCAGCACATTGGTATCAAGCACAAAGACCTTGCGTGCGAGGTCGGGTTCCGAGTCCATCTTTGAAACTCCGCGAGAAAGCTGCGGTCTCCATTGGCGTTGATGCCGCAAATGCAGCGTAGTTCGGGCTGCAAGTCCCGGTCAAGCGTTGCTGTGAAGGCAATGGAGACTTTTCCACCGACAAGCAAACGGGGGCGTTTCACAAGGAGAGAAGGGTACACTTGCTAAGTAGATCTACCAATGTGAATTTTTGCACGAATCTTGATGAATCGGCGTTGTCGAATCCAAGAGGCGATTGTATAAACGAACGGGTGGTATTAATTGGGACGGGTTACATATCCAACTCGACCACCCTTTGCCGCAGTTTGACTGCTTCCACAAGTTGGACTGCTATGAAGGCAGTCCATGCAGTTTTTCCGTGTTGAGAACGGGAACGGGGCATGAGCGCTCGAGAAATCTCAGTGTCACCGGAGAGACCGGCGGCCGAAGAAAGTCTGTACGACGAAGCCTGGCAGGAAGCTCTTCGCCATAAGTGGATCGAAAGTCAGAAGCGTGGCTGCGATCTCGGTGAAAATGCGATTGACGACTGGTACGATCGGTATTGGTCTGCATACTGCCGATTCAAACGAATCGAACACCTGGAAGGTCTTCGGTGTTGGCGTGAGTTTGGCTCCGAGGACTTTGGGAATCTCTACTCTTTAATTGTTCAGGGCGATTTACTGGCGGACCGGATTCTCGATCGTTATTTTGCTGGTTACGAGAATCTCGATATCATCAACTGGGCGCTGGATTGGGGTCTTTCTCTCAGCGATGTCGTCGGGATTCTTGTGCAAATCGACATGAATCGCGCACGATTGTACCGCAGTTGATTTCTCGGTTGCGAATCCGAGGAACGAGATCTCTGGATGATGCCCGAAGAATCCGCTGAAACGACGCTTGTCTTGGCGAGCCGAAACCCGAAAAAGAGTCGGGAAATTTCCGCGTTGCTCGCTCCGTTTGGACTGGAAGTGGTCGGGGTCGATCAGTTTCCGCATGTGCCCGAGGTCGACGAAGACCGCGACACATTTACTGGGAACGCGCAGAAAAAGGCCGTCGAAGTTGCCAAAGTCGTGCGACGGTGGACCATTGCTGAAGACAGCGGGTTATGTGTCGACGCCCTGAACGGTGACCCCGGCGTGTATTCCGCGCGGTATGCGATCGAGGATCGACCCGATCATGCCGAGTCCGTCGACCGTCAGATGCAAGACGACCTCAACAACGCGAAACTCATTCGTGAACTCGCGAATGTTCCGCCCGAGCAGCGGACCGCTGGGTATGTTTGCCATGTGTCGGTTGCTGATCCCGATGGTGTCGTGCGGTTGGATGTGGAATGCTCGTGCCGCGGACGGATCATCGACGAACCACAGGGCAACAACGGATTCGGCTACGATCCATACTTCTTAATCCCCGAATATCACCGCACGTTCGGAGAACTCAGTGCGCTCGTCAAAAATTGCCTGTCTCACCGTTCGCGAGCGATGCAACGTCTGATCCCACAGTTAGTTGCGTTACTGTGTACTGATCGAACTTCGTAAGGTCCGCTATGCGGACCATGTGAAATGGCTAGCAGTCCGCGTCACGGATGCTCTCACACATTTCTTCCTTGCTGAAAATTTTCTCAGAATTTGCTTGATTGCTGTGCTACTTCGATAGTACAGTGATTGGCATGATGTTTTTACGAATCGATCCTCAGAACGGTTTGCCAATTTTCGAGCAGATTGCTCGGCAATTGAAGTATGCGATTGCGTCGGGGGTGCTGCCGGAACCGGGTCGCGTGCCGTCGATTCGGGAACTCGCCAAGCGAGCGGCCGTCAATCCGAACACCGTCGCCCGTGCCTATCGGGAGTTGCAAGCCGAAGGTGTGCTGGGAACGCTGCGGGGTGAGGGCTTGTTCGTCACCGAGCAAGCCCAAGCATATTGCCAAGAGGACCGGCGGCGTTTGATTGGCGAACGCCTCCGCCAGACGCTTCGCGAAGCCGTCGAAAGTGGTCTTCGGACCGACGAACTGCGCCGATTGTTGGACGAGGAATTCCAGGCGGCTCAGGCCGACGCGCAAAACTCCACACCGTCCGCTACGTCAGCGGAAGGAGACAGCGAATGACGACGATGTTCCGCTTCACTGATATTACCAAAAGTTATGGCTCCCAAGTCGCGCTCGAAAGCTTTTCGCTCTCAGGTCATGAGGGCCAAGTTGTGGCGTTGCTTGGTGAAAACGGAGCCGGCAAAACCACAGCGATCAAGATTCTGCTCGGGCTCATTCAGCCGGATCGCGGGCACTCGTCCGTGATGAAGATGAACAGTCAGATTCACGGCCGTGAGATTCGCCGCGTTGTCGGTTATGTCCCGGATCAGCCGGCATTGTATGACTGGATGACGGTCATGGAGATCGGGTGGTTCACTTCGGGTTTGTACGCTCCGGGTTTCTTCGATGCCTATACGGCGTTGGTGAAACAGTACCAACTGCCGGAGGATCGCCCGCTCAAACAGCTTTCGAAAGGGATGCGAGCGAAAGTCTCGTTGGCCTTGTCGTTGGCTCATGAACCGGAAGTTCTCATTCTCGATGAGCCGACGTCCGGCTTGGATGCGGTCGTCCGTCGCGAGTTTTTAGAGAGCATGGTCGATGTGGCGGCGACGGGACGTACCGTGTTCTTGTGCAGTCATCAAATCCCGGAAGTCGAACGGGTCGCAGACACTGTGGCGGTCTTGCGGGGCGGCCGATTGGTCTTGTCCGAAGACTTGGCGAAACTCAAGTCGGAGACATGGATGATCACCGCGGCCGCGAACGTGGATTCGCCGGTACGCTGGCCGATCGATCTTCGAATTCTCAGTGCAAGACACGAAGGCCATCAGCGGGAATGGATGGTTCGCGGTGATCGCAAGCAGATCGAACTTTTCCGCGAGCAGAATCCTCAGTTTACGAATCTCCGAACCGATTCGCCGAACTTAGAAGAGATTTTCGTTCGAGTGATGCAGCCGAATTCGCAGAATGGTCAGACGACGTCAACCGATTGGTCAGATCCTGCTGCATGGGAACGCAGAACCGAGGAGGCCACTCCGTGAACGAGTCCGCATTAGCGCTCCGTCTGATCTGGAAAGAGTTCCGCACGCAAACGTCGTTCTTCGTTTCCGTCGGTATCTCTAGCGTTCTGTTTCAAGGTCTATTTCGCGTTCTTTCGACACACACTGAGACGAGCGATTGGGCGATGATTTGCATCGCGCTGGTCATGCCTTGCTTGTATGCAGTCGGTGCGGCGGGAACAGCTTTCGCGGGAGAACGAGAAGAAGGGACCGATCGATTCCTGCGACTTCGGGGCGTGCCCTATTTGCCGTTTTGGACGAGCAAGTTCGTGTTCCTTGCGGGCACGATGCTGTTAATGAGCGGAGTGCTTTGGCTCTCCGCCGGCATGTTGGGAACCGATGACGTCGCTGAGATTTTCTACCGATACTTGCCACGTGGATTGTGTCTGTCGATTCAGCTGTTGGCCTGGGGCATCTTGATGTCCATGCTGTCATCGACCGCACTGTTCGCGGTGGTGTGCGCGGTCGTGGCATTCATCGTGACGGTCACGATTGTCACGATGGCGTCACCGGAAGAATTCTCGCCGATTCATTACTTCATCACCGTCGCATTGTTGGCAATCGACATTGCGGTGACCGACTACTGGTTACGGACCGAACCAGGACGGATCACCGGTTGGTGGCAACGAATTCGGGCGTCGCGACCGCGAGTGGATCATCGTCGACAATGGCGGTGGCGATTCAAAGAAGCAGCCACACCTGCAAGACGAATGTGGCAAAGATTGTGCTGGCTTGAGCGACAAGAATCGCGGTTTTTGTTCGGCGTGATCGTCTTGCAATGTTTGCTGACGATGGGGTCGGTCTTAACGACTCGCGATTCCTTCGGATTTGTATGTGGTGGAATGTTGTTCCTTTTGTTCTACACGCCGTTCCATAGTGGACTGCGGGTATTCCGTGCTGAGCAACAACAGTCAAGATTCCGATTTTTCCACGATCGCGGCGTCTCACCCAGTTGGCTTTGGTTTAGCAAGCAAACGGTCTGGATGACAAAGACCATTATCACGACCGCCCTGCTCTACTTCGCGACTTGGTTGGTGTTGTCGGCGAATCGACAAACCGATCATATTCCCGCCGAACTATGGACGAGTCCGAATTTCCCAGGCGGCATAGTGATTGCAACGCTCCTCGCCTACGGCATCGGTCAACTTTGTTCGCTGCTGTTCGCGCGGGCGGTGATTGCGTGGTTTATGGGATTGGTCTTTGCGGGCATTGTCGTGATGTGGTGGCATGAAGTCGCGTTCCTGCAGGGCTCGCTATTTTTCGTCTTGGCAATCTGGCTGTGGACTCTGATCGTCAGCTATGTCTGCATCGGTGATTGGCTCAGCGAACGACACGGCGGCGTAGCGCGGATTCGTCTGGCGGGTGCCGTCCTGATTCCTGCAGTGTTGTTGTCGACTGCATGGGCGGTAAGCCGCGTGCAAAGTATTCCCGCAAGTTCGACGGCCCGCCTCGAGCAGGTCTGGCACGCGACCGGGGACTCGAACGGTGGCGGCATCGAAGCCGCGTTACAGTCTGCCCATGAAAAACTGCTGGGGCATGAGAATCGTTCGGCGTTTCAACAAGTTGGATCACTCGATGGTGCCCCGCCGATGTGGTCGGACCTGACGATGGAGCAGCAGAATTTTGTAATCGACAACGAAAACGTTGTTCGAGACTTAGTTTCCGCCGCGAATCAGGTTAGTACCGCTGGAACTTCCCAGCTGACCAACGGTTACTTGGACACGATTCGAACTTTGCTGTGTTGCGATGCCCGTCGATTGGAAGCCGATGGCGAATTAAAGGCTGCTTTGGAACGTTATTTGGCGGTTCTAAAAATCGCTCGGCTACGGGCGCAAGGACAAATGTGGTGGAAATGGCGTGAGCTCAACCTTCACCAGATGCTCTTGATGCGTTGGTTACCAGGTTGGGTAAACGCGGATCGACAAAACTCGGCATCCGTCGGTCGCGGTCTCAATAGTCTGACCGAGGAGTGGGAACGATTCCCCAGTGCCTCGACAGCGCTGAATAACACCTTGCTCGTGCAATGGCATGAGCTGCAGGACCAAACACAACTTCGAAATTGGCCAGTGGCTCAGGTTCCCAAACGGTACAGTCGGAATCCGTTCTTGGGCGATGTGCGTGGGCAAGTCTACATGCTGATGCCGTTCGAAGTTGCTCGAGCCGAGCGGATCTTTCTGCGTCGCACTGCTAGCCTATTTGAGCAACTTCAACGGGAGAAGAAGTGGATTGAGTTTGCTGCCGGTGCGGGAGATTCTTTATTGGCGTTGGACTTCGAAGCGAGCCCGACTGTCATCGTGGGTGATGATACCGTTCATGAATGGCTGGAATCTTCTCCGCTAGCAGACGACCTTGCGGTGCCAAAGCATAGGGATGTTCTCAACCATGTGACAAATCGTGAAATGGTCTACCGGATGTCGGTGATCGCAATTTGGCTCACCGACAAAGCTCGCGAGACCGGCCGGTATCCTGACACGCTCACCGAAGTAGCGTACAAATTATCGACCACCATGACACCTAGTGATCCGTGGACGTCAGAGGACTTTCTGTACTATCCGCAGGGAATTCTGAAAGACTCGTTGATGCGTCACAATCGTCTTTGGAACGACTATAGTGATCCCCCACTGATCACGAGTCGTGGGTTTCGCCTCCCCTCGGAAACCCGGCGAACGTCCTCTGGCAGCTTTGACATGAATCAGTTGGAAGGCGATGTCGTAAACGTTCATGTTCCCTTGTGGCCGACGTATGAAGCCCCGAATGCAATCACGTTGCCGCCGGTGGCGTCCGGCGCGGGTTCGCTCTAAAATCGAAGCTGGAATTGGCTTCGAAATAGAGCGATCGGCAGAACCATGATTTGGACCCAACATGAAATTCGACTTCCCGCGTTTCGGCGGGGATGTCATATCGTGACCCGGCAAGTTGTTGATGGTTGTCCAGAGATAGCGGACGTGGGCGTCGGTTTGTTGCACGTGTTTATTCTGCACACCTCGGCTTCGCTATCGATCAACGAAAACGCTGACCCAGACGTGCCGATCGATCTAGAACGCTCTCTCAGCGCAATCGCACCTGAAGACTTTCCATATCGTCACACCTGCGAAGGTCCCGACGATATGCCAGCGCATGTGAAGGCCACTTTGACGGGGTGCAGTCTCAGTATTCCCGTCCGCGACGGGCGTTTGTGCCTGGGAACTTGGCAGGGGATTTATCTCTGCGAACATCGCAACCATGCCGGCTCACGGCGGCTGGTACTGACGTTACAAGGTAACAGCCGAGTAACGAATGATTGACATCGCCTTTTCAGTCATCACAATAGACTTGCCCGTAGGCGCTGCGGCACAACCATAATGAGTTCGGTGGATTCTGACTTTCAAAGTTGACTCGGACTCACTTTGCCGACGGATCGAGAAAGGAAAATGTGATGGCATTGAGGACTCACAATTACTTGAGCGTGTATTCGGCCGCTTTGATTCTGATCTCCCTGTGTGTTCTCCATCGTCCATCATTGGCTGCTCCCCCGGAAATTGTCGTCCATGATCCGTTTGAGGACGACACATATTTGCCGCCTGATCTCGAGGGTGACCCAACCCGTGGCATCTCGCAACTTGATGATGGAAGTTCGCACCGTCACCGCCCAGTCCGACTGAACGCTCGCCCGATTGTCTCCAGGTTCGACGTGGCCTTGTCGAAACCACGACGAGTGTTGATCGACCCAGATGGTTCGATGTTGGTCGCCGACTGGGGGGCCGATGTCGTTATGAAGATCACGCCGACAGGTGAAGCCAGCGTATTCGTCAGTAACTTGCATGAACCTGCCGGACTCGCCCGCGACTCTGCGGGAAATCTGTATGTGGCCAACCATGCCTCGGGAATCGCCGGGCAAGGAACGGTTGTCAAAGTCTCTCCCGGCGGAATGCCGATTTTGTTCGCCGACGGGCTGACTGGCCCAACCGGGTTGGCATTCGACCCGCAAGGCACCTTGTACGTGGCCGACTTCCAAGGGGATCGTATCGTTCGCATCACTCCCGATGGGGACGCCCAAACGTTCGTCGACGAACTCCCGACACCGGCCGCAATCGCTTTCGACCAAAATGGCTACCTTTACACCATTAGTTCGACGGAAGGCACCGTTTATCGGTTCGACCCGATGGGGAATCGGTTCATTGTGTTCCAAGGACTCTCCGTGCCGTCCGATTTGACGTTTGATCCGCAGGGGCATCTCATTGTAACCAACTATGGCGGAACCGAACTGACCTACGTCGATACGATGGGCTCGGGCCGAATTTTTGCAACGGTCCCCAAGGGCACCATCAGTTTGAGTTTTGACACCGACGGCAACTTGGTGTTCGTGAACTGGGATTTTCAATCGTTGATGAAAATCACGATGAATTTACGAATTCCCTGTCCACATTGCGGGCAGACGATTCCCTTGCGGTTGCGACCGACCCCCAAGAAGAGTCCGCAACCGAAACCTAGCGGACCAGTCATCTAAATCCGCAATGCCACGTTTCACGATTTCGCACCATGATCATCCCGACGAGCATTGGGATTTCTTTCTGGAGCACGGCGGAGAACTGCTCACATGGCGTCTGGCACAGCCGATGAGCAATCGCGACACAATCGTTGCCAGGAAACTGCCGAATCACCGGTCAGTCTATTTAGACTACTCCGGCCCGTTGAGCGGCAATCGCGGTACCGTGACACGGGTCATGACCGGCCAATTCGAATGGCGGGTCGGCGATCCGGATGCCGGCATCATTGAGATTCTATTGAGCAGCGACGTCATCAACGGAGTCTGTGTCCTGAGGCACATCGACGCTGACGATTGGGAATGTCACTTTCAGACGATGTCATCTTCGTCGGACTCTTGAGTCGACGAGTCAGTTTCGCCGATCAATGACACCGGGGGGAACTTGGCTGGCAACTTTCGGTGGAGTGGCCAAACCACCGATAATTTCGACGGCCCCATCGAGCACTTGAATCGATTCCAGCCGAATTGGTCGACGCGGATTACTGCCGAAATCAATGATGGCGACATCGTTCCCGTTGGACTGTCGCCATTCCACATCGAAACCTGCTTCTTCAATTTCCTGGGTCAGTTCGTGCAGTGTTTCCTCGAGCGGAATCGGAATGAGCCCAGCACGAATCTGTTCGACTTCAAGGGCTAAACGGAAGTCTTCAGTCACCCACGGACGCACGAAAACACTCGCGATGCCGTCCCACGCCTTGTACTTCATTCGAAAACCGACTTGTATGACGTCGGTCTGAATCAAGACTCGCGGATCGCGAATGCCGTCCGGGATGAGTTTGGCGTATTCCGGTCGACGAAGTTCTTCCACGACCCAACTATTGACCTGCGACTGTTGAAAGGTCGCAGTCCATCGGTCGCTGTGATTGATGTCGTTCACCAAACCGGTTGTCGCCTGGACCAGTTCTTTGGCTTCCTGCTGGCGAACCTCCGGGTCTTTCGAAACCGAGGATGCGGCCTGGGTGTAGAACTCCGGGACTTGCCATAACGCCCAGAAGACCGCTGCACTCGCCCCGCCCGCAAGCAGGACAAACGACACGCCGAATACTAGCCATTTTTTGCGTGTCATCACGGTTTCCTTCCCTCGGGGAAGAGCGATTGGAAAACTCTCCGAACAGGGGTTCGCAAGCGATTTCGCGAGCCAAGAGAGCTGTTGACGTCGTGATAATCGTAGGTTTCATAGCGAATAGGGTCAAGATGAGGATTCCGCGGGTCCGGTGACATCCGGGGCACGAATACCCGGAATCAATTCGCTGAACGCGACAAAGCGACCGAATCGCGATCTGGTTTGGAAAACCCGGATTCCTCAACCGGAATTTGCCGGACAACGACCGAACAACCAATTAAACTGAGAATACACCTAGGCCCATTCCCGGAAAGTTGTGCATCGCCATGCGTCGATTTCTATACCCTTTACTGTTTGCCATCACCGTGAGTTCGGTATCGCTGCCCAGTGTGCAAGCTCAACCGGGCGGTCGACAACCTCTCCTTCCCACGCCGCGAATTCTCAACCGCTATGGTTTGGAATTGGCATGGTGGAATCGGGCCGTGCTCGATCCCGCCCGAGATGAAGTTGCTCATCTGACCGCTGACGAAGAAATCGTCTTTGTTCAGTCCACCGCCGGTACCGTGACCGCATTCGATGCCGACAATGGCATCAAACTGTGGGCTATTCAACTGGGTTATCGCGACGCTCCAAGTTATCCGATCACGACCAATGCAAAGTTGGCGTTGGTGACAACGGGCTCTTACATTTTCGCCGTCGAAAAGTGGAAAGGGAATCTCCTATGGCAGATTCGCTTGCCCAGCCAACCGTCCACAAGCCCGACCGTTGACGAACGTCGCATGTTCATCGGCATGCTCGATGGCACCATGTACGCCTACAACCTCAAGAAGATCAAAGACCTGTTCGAAGACGCCAAACTGCCGGAATGGTCGTATCAGACGATCGAATGGAACTTCCGTACCGATGGTGCCGTCGCGACTCCCGGGATACCAATCGAACCGGCGTTGTTTTTCGCCAGTGAAGATCGTTCGCTATATGCCATCACCACGAACGACCGCGCGTTGAAATTCCAATTGGAAACAGACGCCACGATCACGGCTCGATTGGCTCACGCGAATGGTTTGCTGTATTTGGCCTCAGAAGACTTCAACGTCTACGCAGTGGATGAAGTGACCGGGCAAATTCGTTGGCGGTTCGTCGCAGGTTTGCCGATCCGCAAACCACCAATCGCCATCAAGAACGACTTGTTTATTGCTCCCGAACGGGCGGGCGTTTACTTGCTCGATGGCGTAACCGGGCGTCAACGTACCAACGGCTATTGGCCCCGTCTCGACAAGTTCGTCACCGCCACCGAGAACCTCTACATGCTGACCGACCGCACGGGGAATATTGTCCTCGTCAATCGGGAGACACTCGGCGTGGAGGGCGTTTTGCCGCTGAATCGTTACGACAACATCATCTACAACGAAAAGACCGATCGCCTGATCATGGCGACAAGTCGTGGGCTGGTTGCGGTCATCAAGGAAATTGGATCCGAGTTTCCGACCTACTACCAATCGCCAGAAAAACAACCAATTCTGCCGCCGTTGGCTCCGGAAACCGAACCAGAACCGGAAGCCGAAATCGATGCCGGAAACTGACGAAACTCACGGTTAGAGCTCACCATTGAGAACCCGCTCGATGAATTCGTAGGCTTGCTCTCGAATCTCGGGCGGGAAATCGTGCTGACAATCGGGATACACAATGCGGAATCGATCCGGCTGCTCGTACCGTTCGAAGACAGCTCGAATCTTTGGTTCCGCTTTTTTCACGCCGCGGTAGTCGAAGTTGGAATCACCGATCGGAGAGCTAGAGAAGAATCCGTTCGGGGCGAGAGCGGCACAAAGTTCGTAGAAATCGAACGGCACGCGATCCGGGTTCAGATCATACTCGGTTTTCAAAGCCGGCATATATCTGTCGCTCGTCCAGCCGGCAATCTTTCCGCCATAGTAATCATGGAACGGCGTCCAACCGCAACTCGACACCACCGCCTTCAACCGTCGGTCGAACATTCCCACGAAAATCGCGTTGTGTCCACCCAGCGAGTGACCGATCACGGCGAGCTTTTCCGCATCGACTTCCGGTCGCGCGACCAGTAAATCGACTCCGCGGATGTGATTGACGATGCCCTTCAGAGTTCCCGACTTATAGCCATCAGCCGTGAAGTCGTACCCCTCGAGATCGCCGAACGGAGGATAATCGGGGGCTAGCACCACATGTCCACGGCTGGCAAGTTCGGCGGCGTATTGTCGATTCGGACGGTTGGCTTCGCCGGCGACGATCAGTTTCCCCGCGTTCCCGGTCGGGTGAAGTGCCAAGATGCCGCTGCGTTTTTCGTTCGACGGAATATTCTTCGGCACATAGAGATGAGCAGTGACGCGGCCGCTTTCATCCGCAACGTACGAAATCGTTTGCCGTGTGAAGTCGTCGGTCTCCACACTCGACAGGACTTTGACATCCAGCGGCGGGAGTTTCGAAAGGTCCGGCAGCGGCCCGGTTACTTTCTGAAATTCTGCGAGTACGTCTTTTCGACGCGATTCCCAATCTGCACGATTTCGAATCGCTTGCGGTTCGCCGTTCGGTCCGCGATACCACGACAGATCGGAATGTGACGCCATCGGTGTTTCCGCAATACCGACGCGAATTCCGCAGACAAGAATGAACGTAACCGCAACGTGTGCCACACGCATGGCATCGGACCCTTCGAACATGTGTGAAGTCTGAACGCTAGGAATCGATCTTCGGGATCGATTCTAAAGAATTGTCGTTTCCGAACAACTCTCGCGAGAACCTCACAGTTCGATAGGCCAAACGCTTCAAGAAGCGACTTTGAGTTGCAGTTCTTCGGCGTTGAGCGAAACCAAAGTGATGCCGACCTTATTCGCGAGATCGATCACCTTCGCTTCGTCGAGTAGGATCGTACGACCTGACTCGATGGCGAGAACACGAGCCCCGGCTTCACGCATGGTTTGAATCGTTTGCACGCCGACGGTGGGCACGTCGAACCGCATGTCTTGCTGCGGTTTCGCGACCTTGACGACGGTAAACTTGCCGCGTTTGCAAAGCTGACCGGAGCGGCGGATGCATTGATCCGTCCCTTCGATCGCTTCCACGGCGATCACGGCTTGGTCGCTGACGGTCACGGTTTGACCGACGTCCAGCCGTCCCATTTCCTTGGCCAGTTCCCAGCCGAATTTGATGTCCCGCCATTGGGCCGGCGTGGGTTTACGTTGGGTAAGAAATCCGTGCTTCACGAGCAGCTCCGGGCAGTATTCCAGGGCTGAATCAAAATGAATGCCGTCACGTGCGAATTCGCGAATGACGGCTAACAACAGTGTATCATCTCGACGATCTTTGACTGCGTAGTTGAAAATCATGTGCAGCGTTCGCCAATCGGGCAGATGACGCAAGATGCGAAATCGGGCCAACAGCGTTGTCTTCTCGACCTTTCCCGCCATCACCACGCGGTCGACACCAGCTCGTTTAAACAGCCGGATCGCTTTGCCGATCCGACCCAACGGAGCGGTGACAAAGTCGTCGCAGATTTCCCCGAGTTCATCAGGAGCCATCCCGACAACACCAACTGCAAACACCGACAACCCTTGTCGCCGAGCCGCTTCCGCGAACGATATCGGAAATCGACCCCCACCTGCGAGCAAGCCCACGCGTGGAGGTTTGCGGGAATGTTGTTTGCCGCGAATTGGGATCGTGCCGTCCATGATTGATTTCAACTTATTCGCATTGGCATCTTGCCAGTACGTTGTTCAAACAAAGTTCAAATGCGAGCAACGTCAATCGACTCACTAAGCCGCTTCGCGAGTTTCGGGTGTTTCCCGCTGGGATTCGAGTTCGGCTTCAAGTTTTCGAACCTGCTTGACTAACCCACGAAGCGTTTCTCGCATTTCCGGCAATTTCTTGGAGGCCATCATGACCTTAAAAGATTGATCGGCTTTCATCGCCGGATGCCCGATCCAAGTTTCCCCTGCTGGAATATTTTTATTGATTGCGGCACGAGCCCCCACGACGACGCCATCGCCAAGTTGCACATGGTCTGCCACACCAACCTGGCCTGCCAACACGACGTATTCCCCCGTCGTGACCGATCCTGCCATGCCTACTTGTGAGACGATGAGGTTATGTCGACCAATTTCGCAGTTGTGCCCAATTTGAACGAGGTTGTCGATTTTGGTTCCGGCACCGATGACAGTTTCGCCAATCATCGCCCGGTCGATTGCAGTATTGGCTCCGATTTCCACATCGTCTTCGATGCGAACGCAACCGAAATGCGGTACTTTGACGTGTTTGCCGTTCACCTGCCGATAACCGTAGCCGTCACATCCAATGACGACTCCCGCGTGAATCAGAACGCGATTTCCGATTTGCGTGTCCGGATAGCACACGACGTTCGCGTCGAGAACGCAGTCGTCACCGATCTGAGTTCCTGCACTGATGACAACGCCCGGATGAATTTCGCAGCGTTCACCAACGACAACGTCATCGCCGATGGTGACACCAGGATGGACATCGGTTTCTTTGCCAATTCGAGCAGAAGCGGCAATGTTCGCTTGGGGAGAAACACCGATCTGGCGACGTTCGCGTGCCGGACGCAGCATCGTCAGCACGACAGTCATCGCGGTCTTCGCATTCTCCACGAAGAGTTTTGGGATGGTGATCCCCGCAAGACGCGGGGAATCTGCCAGGGAGGCCGTCAAAATGACGGCACCGGCTTGGGAATCGTGAAGCCGATTGAGATTCGCTTCGTCGGCGACGAATGTGATTTCAGTCGGCTGAGCCTTGTCGATCGCCTGAGCACCGGCAATTTCTAAATCGCCATCGCCAACGAGTCTCGCGGAGAGCTTCTCGGCCAATGTCGTAAGACGAACGGATGCCATTCTGGAGTCCCTTCCGGAGTGGTCAATTGTTGGCAATCGTAGATTCACGGGTGGAGGACACCCGGTGGATTCGAGAACTTCTAGCGAAAATCGAAATCTGTCGCAAGAGCGGATCAGTCAGGCAAGAGCACGAAAACTAGGCAAGTTCGGAAAGACTTTTGCGTTGGATCGGCTGTAGGAGTCCGTGTGTACCGGTTCACACGGTTTGAAGGATTTCCCGTGAGCATTCAATTGTCGAGTGGTGCAGAATTCCGATGACAAGGACGTGCCAATCGAGGAGCGATGGAAAGGGATTCCGAATGCCGAATCGAATTCAAATGCTTGGAAGCTGTACTCTGGCCGCGACGATCGTGATCGCGGCGGTGAACTCGGTTCACGCGGACCCAATTCCACCCGCGATGCCGGCGGTCGGACCGATCGGCAACGGTTACGACTACTACCGCGAGTACCCACATCCCGGCTATCCGCCGAGTGCGACAGCGGCACATCCCAATTACGATCTGCCCGCGAAACACTATGACGTGTGGTATCGCCCGAAGTTGTTCGGTTGGACCAAAGCGTTGCGGTGTGCGAAGGAAGACACCTTCCGTCCGCGGGGATACGGTCGTCTTTTCGTGGAACCGGAAACACCGAAGCGGATGGACTACCACCGTGCGGTGTTGCTGCAACCGGTCAGCGGCTATGGCCCGGCGTACTATCACCGTACGCCTGACCAACGCTGCAAATGCTTCCTCGAAAACTGTGACTGCGTCGATTCCAACGCCAACGGCACCTGTGATCACTGCGAAGAGTGACGGTTACCGTGTTGGTCGGCAGGTCTGAAGAAGTTGTGCCATCTGCTCCGTGGTGGCTTTGTCCGCGGCGGAGCAGTTCATCGCTTTCATCATCTTTCGATGATCGCGTTTCTGATCTTTTTCAGCTTGGGACCGATGCACGCCTTCGCAGTCGATTAGCCAGAGTTTCCACGTTCCGTCGGCTGCAAGCGCCGGAAAAAAGTGACGCGTACAAACGCCACGCCATGCTAATCGGGCTTCGTGAATCTTGCCCAACGTTCTGGCCACACTGACGAGCAATTCCGTTTGCAGTTCCTTGCGAAGACGGTCCCACCGACCATTGGCGAACATATCGTGCAATGAATGCGGGGGCGGAACTTCTCGCAATACAACGGCTTCGCGAAATCGCAGAATGCCATGTCTCAGCAGAGCGATTCGCTCCGGCACACGGAGACCGATGCTGCGAAGCCGTTCGATTCCCAACCATTCCCGGTGAGGGAAACTTTTGAGAAACTGACCGCTTTTGATATCGGTCATTCGTGGCCACACACGCCGACGTCCCCAGTTGAGCTTGATGAACGACGGGATCGCCTTTTCATTACCGGGCAATGCCATCGGCACGACAGCGCGACCACGATGTCCGTGGACGCTCAATCGCGTGAGCGAAAAAAGGCGATCGAGATTCGTCAACCCGCTACGATGCATGATCTCGCGTGCTTCCGCGGATTCGTAAATCGCGGAACCGGAGAACGGCGAAGGCCAATCCAGACGAAACCGCGTAGGCCAGTCTCCCTGTGCGGGAAACGCCCAACTAGGCGGCGCGATTGTTTCGGAAAGAGGCATCCAACGAGCTTTCGTTCACGAGGTGTTGAATCCACGGTTCCGCAAATAATTCGGAAACCTTGTTCTCGACTTTCTTTTGCGCACGACGATGGTTCAAGGGCTTTTCGGGACGAAGCGCCGCGGTTCCGTGCGCGACGTGAAACACGTCCTCCGCCATGTCGCGAACAGGGACGAGCCCCGTTTGATAGCCCGCGTCCCAGATCTGCTGCGCGATGGCATACCCCCCGCCCTTCATGCCGTCTTTGTGAAACGACAATCCATTGGCTCGCAGCGTTTGCGTGCGATACATTGCACAATAGTCTCGGGGGAATTGCCGCGTCTTCCACGCCTCCGCGGTTTTGCGTCCGAGGGCCGATTTCACACGATTCGTGGCGAAACCGATGACGCGTTTCTGCCAAAGATAAAATGGGTGTTCCAATTCCAATTTCCAGGCCCCGGACGCAGCAATGTTTTCGTCACGTTCGAGGATGGCCAGCATTCGGTCGAGCCAGCGGTTCTTCCGAACGAACACGTCCGAGTGCATCGTGACGAAGTAATCGCCCGAGGCTAGTTGGAGTCCGCGGTCCCAAGCCGTGAACACATTTTTCGGCCAGTTGTCGGAGGTTTCATCCGGTCGTTCGAACAGATGAATCCACTCCAGCGACCGGAGGTAATTGAGACTTCCGTCCTTGGAACCATTGTCGACGACGATCACTTCCAAATCATAATCTTCGGAGTGCTGCCGAATGGATCGCAAGCAGGGTTTGGCGTATTGCTCGACCTGCCAATGCGGTATGCAAATTGTGATACGCGGACCAGCCGATCCCATTTCTCAACCCTTCATGCGGACTTTTCACGCAGAATCCGTTTGGTACGCCAAGCCGTTCGACGCCACTTATTGCCGCAACACGCGAATGTCTTCGGCAGATGCGGTGGGATAGAGTTTGTTGTGCTCTTTGTCAAAATTCTTGACGAACGCCCGCACATTCACATTGTGATCGTCACGTCCGAACAGCGGTTGCCGAGCGAGGGAATCTTCCGCGCTCAAACCACGATATTTGATGTCGTAGAGTGACAAAAACTTCGCAGTCCGCGTGACACCGTGTTGACAGTGGACGAGCATCGGATAATTGTTCGGGTCCGAGAGCACTTCGAGGTGGTCGGAAATCGTCGGATCTTCGGCTTCCACATTGAGCGTCATTGGCAACTCGATCAGTCGGGCACCGGCATTGGTGACGGCTTTGCGTTCACCTTCCCAGCGCGGTTCACCCATCTCGCCCGGATTGCAAAGATTCACGACGGCGCGAATCTGGTACTTTTCGATGACTTCATCGAGTACATCCGGTTCTAGCCAAGCGGCTCGATAAACCAGACCCTCGTCGTGAGTGGCCAAGTGTTTGTACCGATGATGTTGATTGTAGAAGTATCCCCCAGCCACAGTGCCGATCACAGCGGCGAGGCCGATTCCCCAGATAGTCAGTCGTCGTTTCATGGAAGAGGCTCCGAGTGCGAGTCCATTCGAGAGTCGGAAGCCGGCGAAATTCGCCGAGGTCGCGCGAGGGTTCTAGGACAAACGTTAAACTTCGTCAATCGTTATTTCTGATCTCACGACCGACTTTCAGCCCCGGGGCGGTAACAAATGACCCCAGACGTTCGCTGTGGACGAGTCGCTTTCGAGTCAAACGGACGAAAATCTTGATAGGCTTGCGCATGCTGGCTTCGCTCCTTATTATGGGGCCGAACATGATTTGTCTGACGTTAGGAACAAACTGCACCAATGGCCAAACTACGAAGCAACCGTTTAGTACAAGGCGATTGCCTGAGCGAATTGAAGAAACTACCCGACGGTTGCATCGAACTCGCTTTCGCCGATCCGCCGTTCAATATTGGCTATCACTATGATCAGTACGACGACAATCTTCCGGCCGACGAGTACGAACAGTGGTGCGAAGAATGGATGACAGAGGTCGTCCGAGTTCTGAAAGATGATGGTACCTTCTGGTTGGCAATCGGGGATGAGTACGCGGCCGAACTTAAAGTCTTGCTGAAGCGTAATTTAGGGATGCATTTTCGCAGTTGGGTGGTTTGGTACTACACCTTTGGCGTCAATTGCAGTCACAAGTTCAGCCGGTCGCATGCTCATTTGCTGTATTTCACGAAGCATCCGTCGAAATTCACCTTCAACGCAGACGATCCGGCCGTGCGTGTGCCATCGGCCCGGCAACTTGTTTACAAAGACAAAAGAGCAAATCCCAAGGGGCGGCTTCCCGACGATACTTGGATCATGCCGCCCGTGCTTCGCGATCACGAGGGTTGGGTATTGCGTCCGCAAGACGTGCCCAAGAGTTTCCAGTCAACCGAGGATACGTGGTACGTTCCGCGTGTTGCCGGGACTTTCAAGGAACGCAAAGGTTGGCACGGGTGCCAAATGCCAGAGCAAATCTTGGCTCGGATCATCCGGAGTTGCTCGAACGAGAACGATCTGGTGCTCGATCCGTTTGCGGGAAGCGGCACTACCTTAGCCGTCGCCAAAAAGCTGGGGCGGAAATACCTCGGCTTCGAAATTAGCGAGGACTACGCTAATTGGGCGAGCGAACGATTGGAACAAATTCAACCTGGTGATGCCCTCGACGGAGCCGACGATCCACTACAAAGCGCACCGTCCACACGTGCGGGACGCAAGCTCGAACAATGAGATGATCAAGCATGGCGAATCTTCAGTTTACGTCAAGTTGCGAGTCGAAGACTCAACAATTCGGACAATGCCTTGGCATGGTATGCGAACCCAATTTGGTCGTGGGTTTGGTCGGTGATCTCGGGGCTGGGAAAACTCGGTTGGTGCGGGCGGTTGCTGGGGAGTTGGGCGTTGCGAGTGAATTGGTCAATAGCCCGACATTCGTGTTGATCCACGAATATGCCGGTCGTTTACCGGTCTTTCACTTCGATACGTACCGGCTACGCGATGAAGACGAATTCTTGGAACTCGGAGCAGAAGAACTATTCACCGCTGATGGCGTTTGTCTGATCGAGTGGGCCGACCGCGTCGTGGATATTTTGCCGACAGATCGTCTTTGGATTGATATTTCCGTCACCGGCACGGAGAGTCGGCAGTTTACCATCACCTCGAGTGGGGAACTGTCGGATCGAGTCGTGACGAATCTACAACGCCAACTCGATTCAACGCGGTTCTAATTTGAGTGCTGTTGGCTGAATATCGACATCCGCCCCGGCTTTGGGAATCGGTTGTTTCGCAGTCCACAAAATGCCCTGAAGCATTAACCTCCGATAGCCTGCCAGTTCCCAGTTCTTGTGATAATGTCCGCCGCTGAAACCAAATGAACGCCCGCCGTCTGCACGTTCCCAAGCCCACGCAACAGTTTCGTCTTGGCCTTCGATATTCGCAGAGATCAGCCCCGTATGGTTCTTGCGTTCCGCCGGGAATTTGAGCTGATAGTAGAATTCTTCATGCACAGGGATGGGCGTGATTCCGTTTAGAATCGGGTGCATCTTTTTAGCGGGCCGAGCGGTGGTTTCGACCACTTTGAACTTCCGATCCGGTCCGCCATGACATCCGCCAAACAGGGAGACATAAGCCGGGATATCCTCGGCATCTTTCGTGCCCATGCCCCAGTGAAGGCATACCAATCCCCCACCCCGCTGAGCAAGACGTTCGAACGCGTTCAGTCGATCGGCATCGGCATTGAGCCACTTTGCACCCTGCGATAGAAACACAACGACCACGTCAGCACCATCGATGAGTTCCGGTCCGTCGGTCCAAGCGTCGTCCGCGGAAACCACGATGGTTTGGAGGTTCTCGAACGGCTGCAGAAGTTTGGCCATCAGGTTGACACCGGCCATGTATTCGTGCGTTCGGAACGGGTGTCCGTCGGGTTTCTGCCCGAGCAGCAGGATCCGTTTCGGTCGAGGATTCTCAGCCGCGAATGCACAGGGCCCCGCGGTCAGAAAATAACCGAGAACCAACGCGAGCAAAATTCGCATCAAGCCACCTTTGTTCCAATCGAGTTGTCCGCCAGATCGCTTACTCGGTCATGTTGAGAATTTTCGCGAGCGGACGGGGCATAAATATGGGGCCGTCAAAGAAGTAACTGATCACGTTAACCACAAAGTAGAAGACGATTGTCCCGACAATACCCCCGACGATTTTTGCGGTGCTGTTGTCCGGTTCCTCGGCATCGGGCGCGTTCGGATCTTTGACCTTCGGACCTTCCCATTTCGTTTCTTTTTCCTGCGTGATCAGATTCAAGTCTGGCTGGTAGTAATATGTCAGCCAGCCATTGAGACGCATGAGGAACACACTAGGGATGCCCAGCAATGCGATCGCACCGAGAATCATCGCAAAGGGACCGAGTAGCTGTTTGTACTGGATTTCCGGGACAGCGTCCTCGCCTTCGGCATTGACATAGGCCTTCATGGCGACCATTTCGCTATCCGTCGTATCAAACCAAAATCCCTTCGGTGATTTGGACTTGTATGACAAGGGCATGGGTCCGCCTCCGCCGCCACCTTCGGAACCGCCTGTCTTTGGCTCCTCGAAGAGTTCGACAGCACCACGTCGGGCGTTCATTTCCACTTGGTCGATAATCGTGGAGACACCCTTGCCGAAACTGACAACCATGCCGGTCATTAACAAAATCGCGGGTAGCATTCCGATCACAAAGAACATCGCCCAATGCAACGCCGGTTTCGCGACACCCTTGGTGAAGAACGGAGGAAACGTCTTCCAGAAACACCAGCCGGGCCACTCCTGAGGCATTGAAAAGTGGGACATTGCAATCGGAAAGAAGGGAATCAAAGGCACACAGCCAAGCAGGATGATTCCCACACCCTTCCAGAACATAAGATCGTTGATCTGCATGATGCCGTAGATCAGCGGTCCAATGATGATCGGAAAACCGCCGACCAAAACCCAACCGAGAAATTTGAATCCGTTAGCGGCCGATTGGAAGAAGTCGAACCGGGGGTGTTTCCAGACTTTCCGACGGGTGTCATGTGTGAACCGAACGATTTCGGTGTGGAGCAACCATAACCAACCGGGGATCACTGGCAGGAAGGTGCAGGTCACGAGAAACCAAAACGCCTTCAGCGGTCCTTTGCTGCAATACAGCACCATGAACAAACTGAGCAGGCCCAACGCGCCGCAGATGACATGATAAATCATCGTGCGGAATGCCACTTTTTTGTGCTCGAGGAGGAACTGCCAAGCGTCGGGCACGCCTTTTTGAAAGTACTTGGCCGGGTCGGGACCGCCGCGTTGTTTCAGCTTCTTCTTCCGCGCAGATAGCTGTCCCGTTTCCAGGTCGACCCCGCACTTATCACACTCGATATCGTCCTCACCGGCTTCCGCGCCGCATTTCGGGCAGATTCGGGTGTTGGCGTCTTCGACACGCGAGAGGTCGATCCGTGCAAGTACGTCTTCCACATCCCCACCGCCACCCGGCGAAGGAGCTTCCTTCCGTTTGCGACGCGGAGCGGTCGACTTCTGCGAACCGCCCCCGGGCACGTTCACTTTTCCTCCGCAGTTCGGACAACGAATCGCCCGACCACGAGTTTTATCGGGGAGAGTCAGTCCCTTTTCACATTCGGGACAACGAATTTTCACCGGCATCGAAAAACTCCCAGCGGTCCGTGCTCGAAACAAATGCTCATCGAGAGCCGAGCTACGTGGAACGCTCTGTCACAATATTCCTGCTCTGCACTTTACCATGTTTCCGACCGCTGTCATGTCGATTCGTCGGATGAAGCGGGCGAAGTCAAAATCGCGTTACCAATTACTTCGATTCCGGCGCTTGCCAGGGGATTTGTCCGTAGGTCCGAATCTGGGTTTGCAACTCGTTTGCCAGTTCGCGATAAACTTGGCGGTTGTCGGAAAGCAAGTTCTTTTTCTCGAGCGGATCGTCGTCGAGGTTATACAACTCCTGCGGCCCAAATGGGCTGTTTTGGAGTAACTTCCATGGACCACGACGAACGGCATCGATCGTTTTGCCCTGATATTGGATGCCGCCTTCACGTCGACGGAAGAACATCAGCGAACGTAACGGTTTTTGCATTTCGCCTTTGAGAGTCGGTAGAAAACTTCGCCCGTCGAGTTTCCGAGGCATTTCGGCGTTGGTGGCATCGACGATTGTGGCGAAGATATCCATGCTCAACGCAGTGAACGAGGTTTTGGTGTTCTTCTCGATCACTCCCGGCCAAACGGCGATCGCGGGGACTTTCAAACCGCCCTCGTAGACGGTTCCTTTGCCATCTCGCGTGGGGCCATTGTTGGCACCGACACTAATCTGGCCGCCGTTGTCCGAGGTGAAGATCACCAGCGTGTTCTCTGCCAATCCCGTCGATTCGAGACACTGCATCACCTCGCCGATTCCCGCGTCCATATGCTCGATAAGCGCGACGAGTTTCGCCCGTCGTTCCGTGATGCCGGGTTCACGTTTCTGAACTTTCGTAACCCATTCCGCCGGTGGCTGAATCGGCGTGTGCGGCGCGTTGTATGCGAGATACAGAAAGAACGGTTCCGGCTGGTCGACACGCGATTGCAAGTAATCACATGCCCACTTCGTGAACAAGTCCGTTGCGTGTCCTTTCGGATCAATCTCTTGTTCATTGAGACGCATGTAGTTGATGTCGTGACGACGGTGCGTGTAATAGTCGTCCATCATATCGCCCAGGAACCCGTGGAAATGATCGAAGCCGCGTTCGTTCGGGGTGTTCGGGGAGTCCAAACCGAGATGCCACTTCCCCACGATCGCAGAGTGATACCCTTGCGACTTCAAGACCTTCGGCAACAACGTCGACTCGGGAGACAACCAACCCCAACTATTGGAAGCATAAGTGCGAATCACTCCCGGCACGCCAACGCGATCCTGATACGTGCCTGAGAGAAGTGCCGCTCGCGTGGGAGAACACACGGGGCAGTTCGCGTAGAAATTTGTGAACCGCAGACCGCTACTCGCCATTTTGTCCAAGTTCGGCGACTGCAGATCCGGTGCACCGAAACAGCTCAAGTCGCCATATCCCAGATCATCCGCCAGGATGACAATCACATTGGGCTTTTGCGAATCCTGGGCAGCAAATCCGGGCCTTCCGGAAGCGATGATCGACCCCAAAGCGGCGACGAACAGGATCAAACATGTCGAGTAAGTGCGGTCTTTCGCCTGTGTTGATTGTGGACAGAAACCTCGTACAGGGAACATGATTGCGTTTCCGAGTGAGCGTTTTGGTGAATGTTTCGATGTGAGGTTGTTGAGTATCCAGGTCTGACTACAGAAGGTCAACTTCCACGCAGAAAACGATAGACTTGCGATCGCTCGACGAATGCGTGATGCTTTTTTGAGATCCCGTTGTCACTTCTGGAAAGGCCAACAATGTCGCTCAACCGCTGTTCTCTTGGATTCCTTGTCTTTCTCATTTTTATCGGGGGCGAACTCCGGGCGGAATCGCTCGCAGGCTCTCGGCCGAACATCATCCTCGTGATGACCGATGATCAAGGCATGGGCGACCTGTCGTGTATGGGCAATGAAGTCTTGCGGACGCCGAATCTCGATCGCTTTCACGCGATGTCCACTCGGTTTACCGATTTTCACGTCAGCCCGACGTGTGCTCCGACCCGCTCGTCCATCTTCAGTGGCCGGCACGAATTCCGCAACGGCGTGACACACACAATTAAAGAACGCGAGCGAATGGCGCTCTCGACGACAACGTTTCCTGAACTTCTCCGTAAAGCCGGTTACGAAACGGGCATCTTCGGGAAATGGCACTTGGGAGACGAGGACGAATATCAACCATACAACCGTGGATTCAGCGAGACCTTCATCCACGGAGCCGGCGGAATCGGGCAGTCTTACCCCAGCAGCTGTGCGGACTTTCCTCCGAACCGTGAAAAAGAGGGTCTTTACTTCGACAATGTCATTCTGCACAACGACACGATCGTGCAAACCAAAGGGTTCTGCACTGATGTCTTCTTTCAAGCGGCACTCGGGTGGATCAAGCACAACCATGAGAATCAAACGCCGTTCTTCGCGTACATAGCCCCTAACGCGCCGCACGGTCCGATGATCGCTCCCGAGAAGTACAAGAAGCGGTTTCTCGAAATGGGTTGGGATAAGAATACGGCCGGTCGTTATGGAATGATTGAGAATATCGACGACAACTTCGGCTTGTTGATGCAGAAACTTGATGAGTGGAAACTCTGGGACAACACGCTCGTTATCTTCATGACGGACAACGGCCAAGCCGGATTGAATGGCCAACTGAACGGCAAGCGAACACGCATTTTCACCGCCGGGTTCAAGACCGGCAAAGGTTCGCCCTGGGAAGGCGGCACCCACGTCCCGGCATTCTGGCGATGGAAAGGGAAGTTGAAAGAGGGCGTGGATATCCCTGCATTGACGGCACACATCGATCTTTATCAGACCTTCTGCCAACTCGCGAACGCCGAGATTCCCGACGACACGCAACCGTTCGATGGACGATCACTGTTGCCGCTGTTGGAGGATCCTCAGGCGGATTGGGAAGATCGTCATCTGTTTGTGCATAAAGGTCGTTGGGAGAAAGGTGCAGACCCAAACAAAAGCAAGCTCAAAGATTGTGCGGTCCGCACGCAACGTTGGCGACTCGTCAACAATCGAGAGCTCTACGACATTGCCAACGATCCGTATGAAGCGGAGAACGTCATCGACGAGCATCCCGAGGTCGTCAAAGGGCTTCGTCAGGCCTACGATAAGTGGTGGGCGGACACTGTTCCGCTCATGGTCAATGAAGATGCGTCGTACTCGAAGGTACAACCACAAGCCGTCCGCTATGAACGTCAGAAACGTGAGCGTGGCATTCCGGAGTGGACGCCGCCGGAAATTTGAAACCAGACGACGCGAGGATTATTCGCTCATCGCTTCGAGCACGATTTCCGGAGTGGGACGTTCCGCTGAAGTCGGGGGGACGTCTACTTCGGTCGAGTTCGGGAGCGGGCAACCGCACGTTCGATACGCCTGTCTGGCTGCAAGACGAACTTGGCCAACCGGCTCACTATGACAACCGTTCGGGTGGCGTCCCCATCCAATGACGAGAAGACGTTTGCGGATACTTGGCGTGCAACATGACTTCTCATCGCAGTAGTTTTCGCCCCGTTCCACACTGTCGCGGATGGCTTCTGCGGCTGCCAAACGGACTTCGGGAAAACAGTTGTTGAGTCCTGCCAAAAGTGCTTGTTCCGCTGCCGGGTCGCAGGCACAGCCGGACTCGGCAACACTCGCCAAGGCCGCCTTGATTTGTGGAACCTGTGCCTTTTTCCTCGCGACTTCACTCGCTGCCCGAACCGAATCGTTCGTGGAATGAGCCAATTCCGGGTGAACCATCGATTTCATCGGTGAAACCGGTTTGGCCGCCGGAATGTGAAGCTCCGCCAACGCGACAGCGTGTTGCGCTTTGTCGCCCAGGTGTTTTAGGCACTTATCTAAGCCTAAGAATTGCCAAATCACGAACTGACGAGGTTCGCATTGAGGAGCGGTCGGAAGTGTCGGAGCCCCATGAGGACTCACACAACCCGCGAACACCGTGCTGATCACCGACAGGCAGACGAAGAACCCAAACCGGACGGATTTTCCGACCGCTGGTGCGAACGCCTGCCTGGGTTTGGTCACAAATTGCAACGGATGGCCCTTCATCCTCGCAAGAAAACTCGACTCAGTCGGAATTATCGGCAAAGTCGCATGGCAAAGATGAACGCAAATCGGCTGGTATCGAAACCGATTCCCGTCACGAGCGAAAGAATTCTAAGGCTTCGTCGATTCTTCGGGATTCGGTGGTCGAGTGAAATCCAGTAACAACGGTGAATTGGCGGCATCCGAAGCCACTTCGATCGGCCAAGTTGCCTGGGACCGAAAACCCGAGATCGATCCGGCCACTTCGACCTTCCACTCCCCCGGCGGAACATTGCGAAACAAAAACGCACCGTCGTCGTTCGTTTCCGTCGAAAGTTCGGTTCGTGTCTCGTCCGATTTATCTTTGGCGTTTTTCGGGGGAACCGGGATCAATTTGACTTCGGCACGACCAACGGGCTGATTTACGTAGACAACGCGGCCAGTCACATCCGGGTAGGCGGCTTGTCTTCGACGCGTGATTTCCTCGGCGTCGAGAAGTTCGATGGATTTCGAAAACGTGGAACCGATATTCCCCACGATATCAATGCCTCGGACGAGTACGGTCGAAACACCGGCTGGCAAACCTTTCATCGGCACCTGGACGATCCATCGCCCCTCATCCGAGAGCACTGCAAGTTTCGGCTTCTCACCCGGCGGAAATTCACCGGAACGCTCGACATCGACGATCGCTTCTACACGGTCTGTGCCGGAGAGTCCTTCGTCGTCTGCTTCGATACTCAAGGTCACCGTGGAGTCGACGAGCATTTCCGCAGGCGAAAGAATTTCGACACCACGGATTTTCGGTCCTTCGCCGTCGAAAATCAGAGGAACGAACGTTCGTGCTTGTTGATCGTGTCGCTGGACAACGGCCACTAAGTTGGCCCGAGTTTCGCCGGTGGGATTCAACGGGAATTGGAAGTCAAAATCGGTAACTCGCGATTCCCAAATGATTTCACCATCATTGGTGATGCCGTGGAAGTCGGACCGGATTTGGCGATCACTGTCAAAGTGTATGACTTGGTCTTCTGGCCAACGACTCTGTAACCTGTCCAGCCCGATTGACAGTCGGATCGGTCCGCCTTCAAGTCGACGACGTGGGGCATCCACCCGAAGTTGAACTGGAATGGCTCGAATACTGGGGGATAAAGCTGTCGAAGTTACGGGGGATACAAATTGAATCGCGGTCGGGCCAGCTGACGCTGTGATATCGACTGCACTATGGTTTGTGTCGACATCGTAATGGAGAATTCGCGGCCAACCAGCAACGTCCAAAGTCACGCGATATTGTTGCCAGCGATCATCGATGCCGGTCAGCACGAGTTTCTGTTCTGGTTGGTCCGGCATCACCACACCCGACCGGTAGCCGAGCACACTGTGATCGTCGGGGTTTCGCAACGACATTCGCACCGGAATACCCTCAGCGGGAATCGGCAAGTCATCACGCCAGCGGAACCGCGCTTCCATCTGACGCCGAGTGGCATCATAGTCGACTCGCGTTTCGATACTTGCTAACGGATCACGTGGCGAACCGTGCCAAATCAAACAACATGTCTCGAATGTTTTTGAATCGCGGATCACAAGGAGTAACCCGCGGGAAATATCCAAGGGTTGTTTCATCTTGGTTTTGGGAAACGGGATCGGAACCGCCGAACCGTCGGTTGGAAGGTTCAACGACGATACCGCGAACAGCGGAGCATCCAGACCCAGCGACAATAACAGGTCATTAGCCGCCTGACGCGAGAGTGTGTGTTTCGGTATCGTTAGTTCGTCATCCGCTGGATACCGATAGCAACGAACTTCGACAATGCGTTCCGTAGAACCGGGATTCGCCAATCGGCAAACGCAACGCTGTAATTGATTTGGCCAACCTCGCATCCATTGAACCGTTTGACTCCGGTCGAGAATGCCATTCGCCGACGGTGCCCAATGCGCTAACGCCGAATTGCCATTGAGCCAAGGGACCTCGACACGGGTGGTATGAAAGGCGTCTTGCGGAATTCTCGCGTTCGATTCCTTTCGAAGTGTCGGTGTGACCAGTCGTATGGCGAGTCTTCCGGGAGTGATGTATCCCCGGGCAATCTGCAATGTCCCAATAACTTCTCGACGCTCACCCGCATCGAGAATAAGACTTTGCACGGCGTTTTGTTCGTTCTGTGTGTATGGCGGGAACGGCAACTTATTGGAAGTACCTGTGACGACTTGTGTCGGTAGCTCTGGTGAAAGTGTGCATTTCACTTCGCGTGGCAGTCGAGACATCCACAACCAGACCGGTAATGTGACCGCCGACCGGTTATGGAGTTGCAGTCGCCAGGTGATTTTGCCAGCCGCGTTGTCGGAGACGTCGTCGATGACCAGTTCCGAGTTTAGCGGCAACTCTGCAACCGTCACAGGCGAATCGGGATTCATCTGAATGAGTGACTGCAACAAGACATGCTTTTCTCGACGCAACCCCGCTAACTCCTCTGAATTAGCATCTGAATCGAAGCACAAACGTCGTCGAAGTTGGAACTTTAGCACGTTCATCCATTCGGCTTGCCGAATCCGCTTTGTCATCTCTTCGACAGCCGGGGGGACTTCGTCACGTGGATCGATAAGAGGCAGCAGGTGTGCGACGTCGTGTTCATCAGCGACAGCCACATTGATCAAAGTCGTCGAGATTTTTCCATGACACGCTTCGAGTTGATCCGCAAAGGCATTCAACCGATCTCGGAAAACCGATTCGGCCGTCGTTTCGTCCGAAGCATTCCAGTCGGCCGCCGCCCGCTCTAATTGTGTCCAGCTTTTTTGCAACTGGGTCGTGACGTCATTGGGCTGGTGGTTCATTCGCGAAATCGGTTGCAGCAATTGTGCGAAAGCGACTTCGCGTCGACATCGTCCCATGAGGGCCTCGAGCGAAACCGGATGAAAATCAAGTGTTCTATACGCTGGCGAGGGGTTCGACAGGTTTTCGTTCGAGGGCGAAACTGTTTCTTGTCGATCGAACCACTCTTGCCATAGCTTGAGCCGGTCATTTGTGGAGAACAGATCACCCCGCAATTGAACCGTCGCGGGCAGGCGATTGTTCTTGCTGTCCCCATCGAGATAGAGAATTTGTCGCAAATGTGTTTCGGCGGCTTGGACCGCGCGCCGAGCGCGTCCGAGTTCAGCAACTTGGCGGGAATTTGGTGCATCGAGCAATGTCAGTAGATGTCGCAACGATTGCACGAGATTCGAAAATGCCTCATCCAATGATTGATTTGCTGCCGGAAAGTGGTTAGCGAGTTTTCGATAGCAAGAGATTCTTCTGAGCGTAGCATTCCGCGTTTCGTAGGCGGCAGTCACGTGACGGGTTTTGGTAGCGATCGTGCGATACTGGGATAAACAATCGCGACTCACCGCAGCGCCGCGATCGAGCATCTTCGCTTCGACACCTTCTAGTAACAATCGTTCGGACAGGATTCGACTTCGGTCCGTCGCGATGATTTCGTCGGCAAACCACGTCGTCGCTTCACTCGAAGCCGCTAGTTGCTCGGCGAGGATTCGTGTTTCTGTCACTAAGCGGATTTGTGAATCGGTAAGGCCCGGGCGTTGGTTCAATCGATTGAGAAAGTCGATCTCCGCGAACTTGCCGAGCGTAACCTCTTCGGTTTTTTGGCCTTTCGTTCCGATTGGGTTGTCTTCGTCGAAGCTCGTCAAGAACTGGCGGGCTTGAGTAACTTCGGAAGACGGTGATTCACTCGAAAGAGCGACGGCAGACTCGTGCAATGCTAACGACCAGACACCGTTATCCCACGGGAAGTCATCGCCGATCGGACAGGAGAACCGCTTGGTCCACTCCGGCACGAACGACAAGCCACCGGTTTCGCCATTCACCACTGACAAGTCTTGACAGCGACTGAGAAGCCACGGTTTGAGCGAGTTCTCCGTACGCGGATGTGGCCATGTCGCGAGCCGTTCCATTGAAACGAGTTGCTCGCCCAACCGACGCCAGGTCGCCGGAGCCAATTCCGATTTCGATCGACGACGAGTCAACGATTTGGTCGGGTTTATCGCACTTAACTCGTCACGAAGCCGCCAGCACTTGGCGAGCAATTCCGTCGTCGACAGATTACTGAGTGCCGGCGACTGACCATCCGCCAAAGGTTTGGCGTCGTGAAGCGGGACTCGCCAGGTGGGGGCGTTTTCTGCATCGGATGGCGACTGACCCGTCGCGGTCGCGAAGACTGGCAATGAAAAGTCTCTTTCGCGAATTCGATTGACCAAACCCTTGCTGTCGAGGACTTCGACGATGTGCGATTGCGAAACGAAGTCGAGGAACTCCTGTCGATTAACGATGCCATCGGCATTGACGTCTGCATCGCCTTGTGTGCCGGTCGCAATGACTTCGATAAAGCTCGGAGACGCATGGGCATTGTCGATTGTTTTTCGCGAGTGACCTATCACAACCCGGATCGTAGGACAGTCGGAAATCGCCTGCGACACCATGTTCCGTAGGGTGTCGTGTCCATTCTGCAACAGTCCCGAACGTGGATCGATCAGCACTTGGTCGAAATCGAGAAACATAGTGACCCGTGCGGACGTCGCGTCGGCAATCGTGTGGACCACATCGTCTAAACTAATCAGCCCCTCGGTAGAGTCCGACGGATCGAGATGCCCACAGAAGGCCAACGAACCACGTCGACACGCCAAAGGGAACTCGGTTAGGCAAAAGACCTCATCGCGAGCCGACAAATTGGCTTCCGCCAACGTCGTCCGAATCAATGGAAGCCAATCAGCAGCAGATGCAGGTTCGACGAGGTCACTCGGGATTGGCGAGGACGTTTCGTCGGTACTGATGAGGGATCGAAAAATTTCACGAAGCGGACGCTGCAACGGTGTGTCTGTCCGTGTGAGCAATTCCTCGGCCAAGCCGCTCGGCAATGCGTTGGTGCTAACGAGAAGCACCCGCGTTTGTGATTGTCGAAACGGACTGATAATCGCCCAGATGAACGCCGACAGACTGACGACCAATGCGAGCAGCGAAAATATCAGCCATCGGCGGTTGCGACGATACTTCGGCGACGGGGCCAACTGCCAACCACGTGGTGGAGGATTTTCGTTCTTCGGATCCGTTTCGGCGGTTGTTTTTGAAGGAACGTCGACTTCCGCGACCGATTCGTTTGGGGCGTTCTCGGACGCATCGTCCGTGGGAGGTGTTGGGGAGTCGGCAACGGTATCCATAGCCCGCCTGTCAATCCATGTCACAAATCGTTATCAGCGGGTCGGTCGGGAAGTAGAAGTTAACCGCCGATTAACACCGTCGGTGCACCCAGCACGATCGACCCGCCATGCGCGGTTTGATCGCCCATGCGTGCTGCCGGCATACCTCCTAACAAAACCGTCCCTGACCCCGCTGCGATCAAGTCCGGTGGACCGACACAGACACACATCGTGTTTGCCGTCGCCGCCGGCATGCTCGTAATCAACACCGTTGGCGCACCTGGTCCCGAAATCGGTCCACCCACGTGCGGCACAATTCCTGTAACCATCGGGCACACATGCGAATCACCCACGCGAGCAGCCGGTTGTCCCATTGGAATTCCTCATCGTCTTCAGTTGGGGGAATGCTTGATCGGTTCCCGCCGTCCCCAGTTGGAGATCACGTCAGTTTGCGAAAACCATTCCGATTACGCGGATTGTTCGAGCAAAACGCGCGAACTAGGTGGCTGCGTACCTCCCGATGTGTCTGCTTGCAGGATCGTTTGTCCTTCAGCAATCCAATTCATTCGGGCGTCTGCTGGCGTGTTGCCTGCCGGGATCGGCAAGAGTTGCAACACTTGCAATCCGGCAATGATCGGCAAATGGGGGGCTGGCGGAATCGGGTCGACATCGGCTGGTCCGAGTGATTCACCCGCCCAGAACACCATGCACAACAACCACCTCCAAGGGTTCTTCGTCGCAAGTTGCCGACCGATTTTGTTGAGGTCGCGTCGCAGTTCTTCGTCGGGTTGCTCGCGAAACTTCTGTAGTTGCTCAATCAAAGAGTCCGCAGAGAATTCTTGGTTCACTGTTGGCACTGAAATGCACAATGGCAGCAACCAATCGAGGCGTTGTATCTCCGACATCAACCCGAGCAGAATCATTGCCGCCGAATGCCAATCGCCATCTGCAACGCAACTGTCGAGACACGCATGCGGGTCTGGCTCCGCGGAGAATCGGGCTTCCTGGTCGGCGGTCAATCGGCAGCCATCGACGAGTTGGATCGTTGTCGCTGGATCCGAAGATGTTTTCGGTTCCGAACCCTGGGTATCGGTTGAGGCAGACGTCGGTTTCGAATTGGTAACGTGCAACACACGAAGTTGAAATGGACCGACCGTGAGCAAATCATCTTGGTTAAGCGTCCCCTGGGAAACGGGCGCGTCATTGAGGTGGACACCGTCCGCGTCTCCGGCGACTTGGAATTCCGTATCGGGTTGGCAGGTGACCCGAAAATGTCGCGGGGCGATTTCATCAGCGGTCAACGTGACATCGTTCCAAGCCTCACGTCCGAACGTGAGTGCCTGCCCGTCGCGAACAAAAATTCGCCGGGTTTTGACATCACGTGTGTCTTTGATTTCGAGTAAGACGGACATGGAAATCTCGTGGCAGGGACGGTTTAGTTGATCATGACAATGCCACCTTTGACGGTGACTTCCGCGGACCCGGATGCTTCGAGCGATGCCGACGAACTGAGTTGCAAACTCGCGTCAGCGGAAACTTGGACTTGGGAACCGCTAATCGAGATCCCCGATTCTGAAAGATCAATCGAATTTCCGCCGACCGTCAGTGTGATGCCGCTCGAAGAAATTTCGATCTGATTGCCGCCCACTTTCAAGGTGATTGACTTGCCGGCATCGAGCGTGATGCTGCCGGAATCACACGTGGTACTCGCATCACCCTCAGAGATCTCCACTGATCGGCTGCCAGAGTTCAGAGTGAGCTTGTCGTCGCCTTGATCGATCGTCGTGGTCCGGTTGCCGGAGACTTCGAGCTTGTCATCGTTGTCGACAACACGCGAAAAGTCGTTCGTCGAATGAAACACGATCCCCTGCGTTTCCGAACTGTTATCCTCTGTGAAGATCAATTGATGCCCGGAACGCGTTTGCAGAATGGTCTGGTTGGTCAGGTCACCATCCGGCGGCAGATTGGCGGAGTTGTGCAGCCGACCGATGATCACCGGTCGATTCGGGTTTCCGTTCTCGAAACCGATGAGAACTTCGTCGTCCTTTTCAGGGACCGAGTGACCGCCAAAACTGTTTGACGCCCACATTTGCGAAGTTCTCGCCCACGCCGTCGATGCAGCGGAGGCGTCGTCTTGGCCGTCCCAGAAGAACCGCACTAACAATCGCCCGAGATTCAACGGGTCGGCATTGTCGATGACTTTCGCGGTTTGAATGCCGTCAATCCGTGCCCGACTGGGAATGTCAGGCAAACCCGGCAGACGATCTGCCCGCACGAATTCGTATCGCACTTCGATGTCGAGATCATTGCTCACGGGAGCGTCGGGTTCATACCGGCTATTGGTGATTTTGAGATCAACGCTCGTAATGACGACCTTGTTGGTACTCGAGTCGCTACCGCTTTTCAAACGATCGACCCAGGCCGAATCAAACGCCCGGCCGACGTGAATCGTGGGGTCATCGCTGCGAGCCGACAGCCTCTCGAATGCCCGGTTCCAAGTGGAATTCATGGCCTGAGTGCAGGTGTCGGCGGCACCATCTAAGGACAAATCGTCTTGAGAATCGACAATCCGCTGTAAGTCTTTTAAGTCGTTGCCGTAGCCGCCGTCGTCGGATTTCGTGACAACATTCTGCGGGTTCTGATAATCGTAGCCCGTTTGCTGAACGTTGTTCGTGCAGAGTTGGTGACGTGCGGTGACTTCCTCTGGTTCGTCAATCGTGATAGTTGGCAGCGAAGCGGGATCACTCACGATTTTCATCGTCTGCGAGCCATCGGCGTGCACGAAGAAAAACGTCAGTCCTTCACGTTGGAGCAGTCGATAAAGAAACTCAAAATCGGTTTCGTTGTACTGTGCATCAGATACGCGTGTGTTCGGCGTGTCGGCGATGTCGACGTCAATTTGCGCATCGCCGCATACCGAGGAGACGATGTCGCTTACTTTCATATTCGCAAACGTTCGACAATGACTCTTCTGCGTCAGCAACCAGGCCCACGGTCGGAACTCCAGCACGTATTCGTCAAGCGGATCTTCCAGGGGGGAATCGGATTCGCACGTTTGCTCGAAGGCCGTGATCACGCCGTGTAGGTATTCACCGTCATACTTGATCGTGCACCCGGTGCCCAATAGGTCGGTGTAGGCTACCGATTCGTTCTCCGATTGCACGACCACGCGATAGACATAAAGTTCGCCAAGCCGTTCACAACCGGTGACGGAATTTAGAAGCAATACGTCGCTACCCAACTCCGTTGTGAGTTCGGCAAAGCGATTTTCTTGTGTGAATGTCTGGTCGGCCATGGAGATCAATCCTTTGACGAGGCGAGATGGGCGTGGCGAAGAAGTTCATCGCTGAGAGTCAGGTCGCTGCGGTCGCTGGATTCTTCGCTGGACAGTAACCACGTATTGAACCCCAATTCACAACCGCCCTGCCCGTTCGGTTCGTTCTCAAAACCAAGTCGGGTTTGCGGGACGTCTCGGGCGTTGAGGACGAGCGTGACATCACAAGCAAGTTCATCGCCCACGTAGTCCGTGATCGCACTCGCTAAGAGCGAATGAAGGTCGCCGGCTGGCATCAATCGTCGAAACAGCGATGCAGACATGGGACCGAGAATCACGCGACAACGCGATTGACGATCCCACAACGTATCCCCAAGCACTGCGGACATGCCAAGTTGGTTGCTGACGGACGGTTCACCCAACTGTGTTTGTGCGGTCTCGGGGATGTTGATCCAATGCCCGGTGAACGATTCCACTTCGACCGGCACCTGGAAGATGTGTCTGAGCAGACTGACGAAACCTTCCGCGTTGCGTGTTTGCCGACTGAGATGCCCGGCGAAGTGCAGTTTCGTTGCATCAGGAACCGCACTCAGATTTCGCTGTGACGGCAAACCAATGCCAAGCAGCGAGCCCATGACCACGCCGAAATGATCCTCTTCGGGGCGATCGTATTGCACGGTCGGTTGTGCCGCCGCCCAACCCCGATAGAACAGCATGAGCATCCGATGATGGAACACGTCCAGAAACGCTCGGAACGTGTGGTCATCGAAATGACGTTCGCGTTCGAGGGCGTATTCCGTCAGATGCAATGGCAACGGCCCATTCGGACCCAGCAAACCAAAGAACCGCACGAAGAGTTCATCCGTCGCGGGTTCCTGATCAACTTGTTCCGCATCGACCGCTTCAGCAGGGTGAAACTCGCTGAGATTCGCTGGCGCAAACTCCATCCCCGGCGACTGTCGCAGCCGCACGGGATCGTCAGCGGGGTGGGATGAAGTGCCCAACCGAGGATACGCAGAGTGTTCGTTTTCGAACCGCCGTAAGACTTGGAGAAATTCGAACCGCCACGGCTCCTCGTGAAGTTCGTCCTTCCAGTTCTTGGGCTTGGGATTCGGTTCGTTTACAGGGTCGGTCGTTGTCCGATGCGTGGAAGCCATCGCATCACCTCCCCTCGTTGGTGCGTTTTCAGAACGGTTTGCGTGAAGGAATTAATCGAGCTCAAACGGGTGAAGAACTGCTCGAGAACGGCTGTGAGCAGAAACGCACCGGCACCGACGAAGGCTTCTTCATCGCACGTCACGGTCAATCGCGAACCGCGGCCAAACGCAAGTGGGCCGTTGAGCGGCAGTCGTTCGGTGACGGACTCCGTCTCAAGCGCCGTGATCCCGCGAATCTGTTTTTGGACGGCCGGCAGCGAGGCGTCTCCGTAGAGCGCCAACGTATCTTGCAGCACCTTCGCGTTTCGCTGCGGGTCTTGGCTCGTGAACGTCAAATGGTTGAGCGAAAGGTGGTTAATCAAACGCCATCCCAATTGCGGATTGGACAACGCTAACGAGTCTTGAGCCGACGTGGGACCGTTGACGCATCGCACCGAAAGTACCGGCGCGTATTTGTCGAGCATGAAATCCATCGACCGCGTGCCGATCGGCAACTCGTCGCAGAGATGCCGGTTCGTGCATAGCGTTTCAACGGACAGCGTTTGGATGTCCGACGAGTACGGGGCTTCGTTGGCATCGACCAGCGAAAGGAAAACTTCCGAACCCTTGCGAACCGGTTTCTGTGGGGATTCCGTCGTCTGCGAGTTTTGCCGGAGTCGACGACGTATCGAAAAGTACGCGTCGTGCGGAGAGTCGAGTCGACTTTGATCGGCGGAATAGAACGGCAAGAATTCTTGCACGATGTCTTCACGACTCCCAATGCCAACGACTTTTTGCACAGCGTACACTTCGTAGTCGAGTGGACGAGTGCGGTCGGGGATCAAGTGGTGTTCCGTTTGCCGGTGATTCAAGTGAATGCGACCAGGACGTTTCGAGAACAAGTTGATCGCCGGCGTGCAGAACAAACTAAAATCATCCCGCCGAATCGAACGCTCAAGCGACGGATGGAATTGATCGAACAGAAACAGCACTTCCAACTCGATCCCGGAACACGATGCGAAAGCGTCGGCCAGCCCAGCTAGTTCGAAGAAGTGGAATCGTTCCGGGCAGGCGAAGTATTCACGCAGTAAACGGAAGCCCGAGAAGGCGTTCTCCCGCTGGGGCAGCAACGCGTTTTCGTCCATCATTCCCGGCAATGAAACAGCTGACGAAGGCAGAATGAATTCGCGTGTTTTCGGCGTATCGCCGATGCTCGTACGCAGTGCTCGGTTCTTGCAAACCGGGCGGACAATGATGCCCCGCACGTTTGCACAAACTTGTTCGAGTAGCAGAGCGTGGGAATTTCCGTTGAGAAAGATCGGCAATCGCTCCAACTTCAATCGGTCCAAGGAACCGCCGTCGATTGTGCCGAGATTGAGTCGCAAGACCGCCTCGACGCCATTCGTGACCGGCAGTTGGTCAGCGTATCCGCTACGAGGGGCATACTCGGCGGAACGGATTTCAAGGGGCCACAGCGTCACATCGTGTGCGGTGCGAAACTCGCATTGTGTGCCGCCCTGTTGAATTTCCGGTGCTCGCAACACCGTGCCACGTGGCAAAGGAATTCCCTGCGTGAGTTTTCGGGACGGATCCGGCGTGAAATGCACGATCGCTGTCGACGGTACCGGAGCCAGGTACTCCGGGTAGATCACGTCCAACAAATGCTGAGTGAACTGTGGATACTCTGAATTGATCTTGTGCTGCACACGCGCGGACAGAAACGCAAACCCTTCGAGCAATCGCTCGACATACGGGTCCGCGCACTGGAATTGATCCAAACCCAGCCGACCGGCGATTTTGGGATAATCGCGAGCGAACTCGCCACCCATCAAACGCAGATGTCGCAGTTCTAGATTATAAAGCCCAAGCAGTTCCGCGTTCATCGTGCACCTCGCTCGACATTGCCAGCTGGTTGGTGACACAGTCGTCCAGTTTCCTGATCGATCTCCGTTTGGAAGTCGACGCTCACTGGCGTTTGCATGCCGACCAAGTCTGCCAGAATCGACACTCGCAAAGCGGTGTTGTTGTAAGTTTCGTGGTCGCGTTCCACCGTGACTTTGAGCGACTCCGCTGCAATCCGGGGATCGAATGTCAACAGAGTGTCGCGGATGTGCCGAGCGAGTTTTTCGACCGACAAACTCGCGGCTCGTGAACCGGTGAGGTCCATCATGCCGAAGTTGAGCACGCTGGTTTGCAGTTCGGGATAGGCATCCAAATTGGTAACTGCATCCAATTGCACGGTGCCGAGTAAGGTCGCCCAATCCATCTGCACGCGGGCGCGGATCTCGTGCGGATCGAACGCTAGGGGCGTCGATGGTTCGGTGAGTTTGTGGGGCTCGTCATCACGGAGCCGGTCGATTAACGACGGCTGCAACGCACACCGAGCCTGTGAATGTGTGAATTCCATGATTCGCTGGGAGCAGATCGAGAACGGTCCATCGGAACACATGCCGTCGGTGCTTGGGGGAAAGCATCATGGCATGCAAAAAACGGACTGGATGCGTGGGCGCATCCAGTCCGAGAATCACGCGAATTAAGCCACGAGGTTGGTTGCCACGTCGTAGCTGAACTCTTTCTCGCCGCCAAGTTTCGCTCCGTCGTCGCCTTGCTCTTGGTATTTGAAGGTGACTTTTTGGAACGACAAGTGAACGACTTCGTCAATGCCTTCGGATTCTTGATCCACATTGACTTCGACGCTGGTGACAATGATCTTCTCGAATTCGTAGATCACGTATTCGACTTGCTTTTCACCACCGGCTTTGCGAACGGTCAGCGTGCCCGTTGGGATGTGGCGTCCGTTGACGCAGCACTTGGTGAGCATTGCCGAGGAAGCATCAACGGACTTGTAGCAAGCCAACTTGTTGATGTTCACGCGACCGACGCCACCACCGAAACCGTGCGAGAAGTCGCCGAGTTGTTCGACGCTCCAGTTGTAGCTGTGAATATCAATCTCTTTGGCGTGTGCACTGTCCCGAGCTTCGCCGGGAACGCCATCGAGCTTCAAAAACATATCAACGGCCATGAAAGACCCTTTCTATCTATTCAGCGGAATTTCGCTGAGAAAAGTTGAATGAAGTGTTGGAATCAAGCTCGAGAAGATCAGCCGCCAGCTGGCAATCGGGAGATCAGACGGAGCGAAACCGTCAGGCCTTCCAACTGGTAGTGCGGACGCAAGTAGATGCGGGAGTTGTAGTAGCCCGGGTTGCCCGGCACATCTTCCACAACGACTTTGGCGTCGGCGAGAGGCTTCTTCGCTTTGACAACTTCCGAAGAGTTGGCAGGATCGCCATCGACGTAGTTGAGAATCCAAGATTGCAGCCAGCGTTCCATTTCGTCGCGATCTTTGAACGAACCGACTTTGTCACGCACGATGCACTTGAGGTAGTGCGCGAATCGGCAGGTCGCGAAGATGTACGGCAGACGAGCACCGAGGTTGGCGTTGGCCGTCGCATCGGGATCGTCGTAGACGGCCGGTTTGTGCAACGACTGAGCACCAATGAAGGCGGCGAAGTCGGAGTTCTTCTTGAAGACCAATGGCATCATGCCGTTCTTGGCCAACTCGGCTTCACGACGATCGCTGATTGCGATTTCCGTCGGGCACTTCATGTCCACGCCGCCATCGTCCGTCGGGAAGACGTGAACCGGCAAGCCTTCGACGGCTCCGCCCGATTCGATCCCACGAATTCGCGAGCACCAACCGTACATCGCGAAGCTGCGGGTGATGTTGGCAGCCATCGCGAAGGCGCTGTTGGACCAGGCGAACTTTTCGTGTGTCGCGCCGGCGGTGTCTTCTTCGAAGTCGAACTCATCGACCGGGTTCGACAATGCACTGTAAGGCTGACGAGCAAGGAATCGTGGCATCGCCAAACCGATGTAGCGTGCGTCGTCCGTTTCGCGGAGCGAACGCCAGCCGGCGTATTCGGCGGTTTGGAAGATTTTGGTCAAATCGCGAGGATTGGCCAACTCTTGCCATGAGTCCATTTGCATCAGACCCGGATCGGCTCCGCCGATGAACGGCGTGTGGCTAGCGGCACACACCTTGGCCAACTCGCCCAGGAGTTCCACGTCGGGTGGGTTGTGATCGAAGTGGTAATCGCCGACCAAACACCCGTAGGGTTCGCCGCCGAATTGGCCGTATTCTTCTTCATAGACTTTCTTGAAGATCGGGCTTTGATCCCAAGCGGTGCCTTTGAACTTCTTCAGCGTTTTGTGCAACTCGGCCTTCGAGATGTTGAGGACGCGAATCTTCAACATTTCGCTGGTTTCGGTGTTGTTGACCAAGTGCGACAAACCACGCCAGGTGCCTTCCAGCTTTTGGAAGTCGGGGTGGTGAATGATGTGGTTGACCTGTGCGGTCAACTTCTGATCGATCGCAGCGATCATGGCTTCGATCGTGCGGACGACATCTTCGGAAACCAAGTTTTCGTCGGCGAGTGCTTGAACGGCTAGCGTTTGCACGGCGGATTCGACGAGGTCACGAGCGTGTTCGCTACGCGGTTTGAACTCTTGCTCCAGCACGACCGACAAAGCATCGGCGGTTGGGGACTCTGTCAACGGATCGGCAACTGCGGTTGCGGTGTCAGACATGGATTAAGCCTCCTCTTTCTGGGCGTCTGCGTCGGCTGGTTTCTCTGCAGCTTCTGCCAAAGACTTGAGCAATTCAGGATTTGCCAACACGCGGCTCATCAAGTTTTCCGCACCAACTTTGCCGTCCATGTAGGTCAGCAAGCTGGAGAGTTGCTGACGGGCTTCCATCAGTTTGCTCAGCGGTTCGACTTGCGTCGCGACCGCAGCCGGAGAGAAGTCATCCATGCTTTCGAACTTCAAGCTGACCGACAGTTCGCCTTCTTCGTCGGTCAGAGTATTCGGCACACGCACACTCACATGGGGAGCGGCGGCTTTGAGTCGTTCGTCGAAGTTATCGCAATCGATCTCCAACGCTTTCCGCTCGCTCACGGGAGCCAACGGTTCTTCCGGTTGACCGGAGAGATCGGCGAGCACACCCATCACGAATGGGAGTTGCACCGTTTTCTCGGCACCGTAGGTTTCTACATCGTACTCAATTTGCACTCGCGGAGCTCGATTCCGCGCGAGGAACTTTTGGCTGCTTTCCGGCAAGACGCACCTCACAATTTTAAAGGGGATAAAACGGTCATGACGTTACGCGTTCGTCATAGCCGTCGGTTGACAGGACTCGCTGGCCCGCTGCGATTCGTCCGCTTGGAAAGTGCCAGTGAGCACGCGATGTTGACTTTTTGCAACGTCGTGTAAGACTAGTTCGCCGGTGCACCGAGGCAGTGAAAAACCGGCTGAAGATACTCATTTTCTTAGGATTGGTCAGGAACCGTCCGTGGGACAAATTGCATGGTCGTCGCAGGCCGACGGCAGGTTGCGAGCAGTTCAAGTCACGGTCGCTCGCGAGCCGCAGATCTCCTCTGCCTGAGGCAAACCGGCCGACGCCATCTCTTGCAGAATGTCCATGAAATTCATCGTTGCCAGACGTTCGGCACGTTGTAGCAACAAGGGAACTGGGCTCGACGGTTCATGACGTTGGTAGTAGTCACAAATCCGCCGCAAGGTGTTAACGACTTCTTGTCGATTGGAGATCGTGCCAGGGTTCGTCGGCGGTGCCGGGCAAACGCTGTTTGTTGTTTCCATGAGTGGGCTCGTGTGATCATCCAAACTCGTTTCGTCGGCCGAAGAAGCTTCATCCGGCTCCGAGTTTTGACCACCGTTCCGATGTTCGATGAGCAACGTATCAATGCGTCGCAAGAGATGTCGCAACGGTCCGAACTCGGGCGTTTGGACTGTCCCCACGCGATCCGCAAGCTGTGTTTCCAGTCGATCGAGTGCCGTTAAGCTCTCGCGAACTGACGCTTGTACCGACAGAAGTTGATCCTGATCACACGCCAGAAAGACCGCGTTGATTTCTCCTGCCGATCGGGCATCGTTGTGTTCGTCGTTTGTCGAGCCGCTTTCGATCAGTTCGCGATAACAAACCGGACGGTGCCCCTGGGCCACTGCCAAAGGTACGTCTTGGATGGCTCGCAACATTCGCTCGGGATGCACAAGATCCGCGAACGCGTTGATGCGAATCGTGGGGTCATTGTCATCGTCGGGATCGAGTGCGGGATGAAGGGTCTCCCATTCGGTTTCAATCCAGTTCGCCAATAATTCCAGCGCGGCCGGTAACGGCGACAGTCCTTCGAGATGAACCAAAGATTCTGCCAATCGCACACCGACTCGGAGGTCGTGCGTCTTCTGACAGAGTTCGAGACTCAGCGACCGTAAAGATTTCCAGTCCGGCGCTTCGGCTTCGATGAGCGTATCGCCGAACTCTTGTTCCTTCCGTCCGACCGCAGCTCGCTCCATGTCGCCGAACTTTTGGTCGTATTCCAGATTCGGTCCACTCGGTGATTTCGATGAGAGTGGATTTTTGAGTGCCGACAATTCGTCAATCCACAGAGACATGCACATTTCCTTCCACTGAGAATTCGACGGGTGCGTGTGTCGCTGTCTGAACGACCGCCCTGCCCGCCATTCCTAGAAATGTCAGTGCCAAGGCGAACGACATCGCAAGGAGCGCCCGGCTAGCGTACCGGCAAAACCGATCTGTTCTCCGTGGACGCGGATGCCAAGCGAGGCGTTCTTGCAGCATTTCCGCATGACGTCCGAATGGCGCGGCAAACCCGAGTGATGGGGGCGTCTCGCCAGTCGCCATCAGGAAACACCCGGAAACTGGCAATTTGAAATTTGAGGTCTCCCGAGACTCACGCTCCGCGATTCCACCGACGAGAATGGAAGTCAAAGTCGGTCGAAGAATGACCCGTACGTCGCTCAGCAATTGATAGAGCAACGAATTTCCAGCATGCGTGAGTGCGTCAGGACGTTGGAAGATTTCGTCGATGTGACCTTCGATATCTGCGCAAGCGAGGTCGGCAATGGCGATAAGTTGTTCTGGTGTGGACCGACTTTCCACATTGCAATAGCAACCGGGCATCAGGTTCTCCGCGGCATGCGGACCGAGTCGGCGAATCAACTCCACGAAGCCGGGGTGTCGTTGCCAACCGTCGATCACGATGGAGACCGTTGCATCGAGCTGCAATGTTTCCCAAATGATTTCCAGATCCGACCGCAACACGCGGGCAATTTCGTCGGCGTATCCTGGGTGACGCAGCAACAATGTTGCCGGCAGCCGAATGACCAAATGGTTCACAGGACACAATGGTTCTCGAACTTTGATCAAACGCTCGCAGACTTGTTGCAACCGGTCTCGTGCGACCGTCGCTTCGGCATCGGTGAACAAAGTGGGATGGATGTGTCCGGGACGCTCTTGGATGAACCGCAGGAGATGCGAACCCGGCGAAGACGACATCGGATTCGGTTCCCAACCGACTTGCCGAAGTCTCGTCAATAACGGATCGAAGGCATCAGGATTCGGTTCGGGATCTCGTTTGCCAGAAATGGTTTCGAGTCGCTTAAGCGTCAGATTCAGTAAGCCACAATCGATCGGCGACAGTGTGATAGCTTGGGAACTCGCGAGCCATTGCACCGTTGCGGCTGACTCGATCTTCGAATCTGAACGAAGCACCGAACTCGTTTGACTAACGAAACGTGTCGAATCCTCTGCCGTCGGCGAACCGATGAGCAGGTTGATCGGCAGGGAACTGGGGAGGATGCCCCGTGTCCGCATGGCTCGCACACCAGCCGCGAATTCCCGGTCAATGCTCCGATCCGGGAAGAACACGCCACCGGTCCAGATGCGAATCGTCAGCCAAGTTGATAACGAAACGGCCACCAACAATACGAGGAGAAGTGCAATTCGGGTCCAACTCATGTAGTTGCCCAAATTGACCAGTCGCGGATCGAACCCGTAAATGATCCACAAGCTTGTCGTAACGATCGTCAGAATCACGCCGATGCTGACGCCCATCCGAATCGGGAACCCCCACCGCGTGGGAGCCGTGATGACGTTCAGGATCTGTTGTGGGACGTTCATCGAAAGATTCCAGAGGATGTCAAATCAGGCGAGGCGAGCGGCTCGTGACAAGATTAATGGCGATACCACAGGTGGAAACCTGCGACGTTCACAATGCCTAACATCAACATTAAAACGGCTGACCACACAAAACGCTTACGACCTGTCAACGGGGCGGCACCTGGCAGAGTGCGAGCGGGTGGACCTAATTCGGAACGTCGATCTTTGAGCCGCAGACCGATCGCGGCTTGTCGCAACCATGTTTCCAGATCAGGCGGATAGGACATCGCCTGCGAGTATTCGCGGTCGAGTTTTCCGCTTCGATAGAATCCCCGGAACCCCAGCAACACGCAGTTGTAGTACACTTCAAACGCATTCCGCTGCGGCAACTCGGATGCTTCCGCCGCATGATGGAAGAACTGTTCGCTACTCAGTCGCGTGTTGAACAGTGTGATTTCGAGAATGTTGTCGTTCCACCAATCCGCTCCGTTCCACGGTGTGTCGACAAGCATTTCGTCGATCCAACTCACCAACGCATAACGAGCGAGATCCCACTCACGAGAGCAACCGACAATCGCTTCGCCGCGTTCGATCAACTCGCGGATGGCTAGTTGCTCGGCCGCCGGATCGAGTGTTCGACCTTGCGCCATCTGATCCAGCAGCGCAAGCACTCGCTGAAATATCGGATCGACGGCGAGTGCGAATCGGGGTGTCATAGAAGCGGAGCCTTTTGAAGCAGTTGACGTTTGAGCGTGGCGGATTTCGTATCGCGGGAGCCGGAGTGCAAAGGCTTATTCGCGTTGGTTTCGGACGTCAAAGATCGCATACGGTCTAGGCGTCGGGTTCGGAGACGGCGAACAACGCAAAACGCAGCGAGACCACACGGGGGCCGTTCTGCACTCGCAGTTCCGTCCCGCCGTGTCGAAGTTCATCCGCGTTGGAAATCAACGATTCTCGGATGCGAACGGCGATCGACTGCGAATCGACAACATCCCGCCACACGCGTCCGTTGTCCTTCGTGACTTCGTAGAAACTCCACGATGAACGTGTCGGCAAATCTCTCACGTTGCGGTTGAGCGGCACGAGGTCCAACCCGGACGCACGCTGTGAGTACAACGATTCCACCTGCCGCACGCTACCGAATTTCCAATCGAGCATGCCAGGACTCAGAAGTTCGCGAACTTCGCTCGCGGACAACGAACCACGATGCACACCGATGAACCACTGCCAATCCTCTTGGAACCACTGCGGATCGAGCACGGCATGGAGACCGGCTCCCGAGCCGCGGAAGTCCCGCTTGTGGTAGGCATAGTCGCGGACGTTCTCGAGACCGGCTTCAATCAATTCCCGAAGTCGCCGGAACACGGTGCCCAAATCGTCGTGATCGTACGCGGGGACATCAGCCACGGTCCGCTGCGGACTGAACAACGCGAGCCGACCGACGATCTCACAAAGTAAACGATAGACATCGACGGGACGCGGACGCGATGTCAGTAACGCCGTGAGTTGAGCGTGCGCCTCGTTCAAGTGGCCGAGCATCAGAATCCGGTCAAGATCGCCTGGTTCCTGAGCGTGAATGTGTAAACCGCGACTCGAAAGTTGCTCGCCGAGCACACCTAACTTGTAGGCGATTCGGTCGTGAAGTCCGCGGATGAGATCCCGCTCTAACGGCGACCACGCAGAGACGGAGAGCAGCGGCGGGATATAACGAACGTCGACTTCCGGCACACTCCCCTCAGCCGAAGACCGTGTCACCTGTGCAATCGGCAATACATCGTAGCCATCTAAGTCGTCGGTCGAGAGCAACAAGCGGACGTTGAGATCTCGTAAACCGATCGTCTGATCGTTTCCACCTTGGCTTTCGTCTTGCAACGCGATCTGCCGTTCCACAAACCGCGTGCGAGATTCGCTTTGGCCGAGTTGAGATACGTTCGTCGTGCCCATCCGAAACCGAGGCACACCAAGATAAACGCGAACGACCTGCGACGAGTTAAACGCCTCACTGAGGTCGACCGTGGCACCGTCTTCACTCGACCATGCGTTCCGCAAACTGCGGCGATCGGGAGTTTGACCTTGGTCGAGTGCGATCAACGTACCATCGGGCATACGGGCCTGAATACGGTCGATCTGAAGTTGCGAATTCGCGAGTGCATCGCGGCTGTACTCCAACGACTGCAAGCCGTAGCAGTAAGGATGGTCCCACTGTTCTGCCGTCTGCAGTCGTTCGGTCCAGAACCGATCGGCTGCCTGAAAGTGCTGAGGCCGAAGGAACAATCCTTCGTGCCAATGAACGGGAAGATGTCGCATGGATGGCCCAGGCTCGAACAAACATAGAACAGAGTGTTGCGTTTTCGCCACACTGCAGTCTTCCCTGTTTTTTCCGCAACGCCGGGGGAATCCCCGTAGGAGTTCTAGAGAAAGGGGGGTATCCACATGAGCCATGGTATGTATGCGGCTTCTAACGATTATGCCGATTCCGAGTGCGACCGATGCGACTTCAAACTTGAGGGAATCTCGTGACTTGTCTTCACTTTGTGTTGGTTACCCACCAAGCGGATGTGAAAACGTCAAACTTTGCCTCACCACCCTGATCGGAACGGCCGATAGTGAGAAAAGAATGGGTTCGCTCGGCAGTTTCCACGTCGCTGAGCTTCGGATTCCCTCAACAAGTCGAACGTTATGTTGGAGCGGTTCCACTACCGACGTGTCTGGGCGTTGTCGATTTCGGCAGTGGCGATCGTGCTATTGTCCCTTGTGACAACCGCGATAGCGGAAGATCACAGTGCGTCTCGCGAGCGAATCATCGCCCTGCTCGACGATGCCCGCGCCAACGCCAATGCTGGGACGGTTCCAACAGTTCCGACGCCAACGCCAACGCCAACACCAAAGGCAACTGCAACGGTCCGGACGGCGAGCCATTTTATCGAGGTTCCACCGCTGCCCGATCCGATCAATATCGAGGACTACATTCCCGAGGTCGAAGCCGCACCCGTCGAGGTGAATCCCAATTTCGAATTGGCTCCCGTGCCGGCCGTCGAGGAGTCGAGCCCGTTAGTGCCCGAACCGGAACTGGCCGTGGCCGACGACTGTCCGGAGTGTTGGCAAGACGGTGTGTACATCGATCCTCTCGCAGAACCGGGCGGGCCGGGATTGTGCGCCGTTGCCAATCTAGAAACGTGGGGATGGAACCACCAGACCGGCGATTTTGGTTTGGGAAGTCAGCAGGTTCCGTTCGCATTGTTCGACATCGACTCGGCGAAACCATACACCCAATTACGATTGCGGATCGACAACCGCTACGGCATGTCGACTCCCGATCGGGCGGAATACTTCTGGGCTAATCCGGCATTAGGACCGAAACAGCCTGAGCAAAGTCTCGATTTCCAGCGGTACAGCGTGCGTCAAGAGATTGGCGGGGAAGCTTTCGGTGTGTTCACGGAAGTCCCGCTGTTGTCGATCGACCCGGTCATCAATCCGAATACGACTGGATTAGGGGACATTCGCGTCGGTCAAAAATTCCTGCTGACCAATGCCAAGAATCGCAAGTGGCAAGTCGCTCAGATCCTGACGACGGTCCTCAATACCGGTTCGATTCACCGTGGGTTGGGCAATGGCAACACGGCATTTGAACCGGGCATTCTCGTCCGTCGGACGTTGTCGGAAACAACATATCTCCATGGCGAATTGAAGTACTGGATTCCAATAGGAGCCAACCCGAAACACTCCGGGGAGGTTTTGCGATACGGTCTCGGGTTGAGCACGGTTGCCTATCAGACCGACTGCTTCGCGATGATGCCGACCGTCGAAGTGATCACGCACACCGTCACCAGCGGGCAAAAGACAACCCCGAGCGGAAATCTCGTGGATGTCGACGGCGAAACCTTCACGAACCTGCTCTTCGGCACACGCTACGCCTGGGGACCGCCGAGCGACTTGGGGCTTTTCGAGATCGGTATTGCCGGCGGATGCCTGGTCGGGAACGATGGCTTCGACGAAGCCCGCATGACGTTCGACTTCCGCTGGAGTTTCTAGAGCGGCCCGGCAACGTGACCGGTCAGGCAGTCTTTACCGTCTATGACGACGCTGCGGGCACGCTTCAAGTCATTCCGTCTGAACTCCGATGAGCAGAGAAGAGATCTCTCGACCTGCGCGCGGTCGTTTCATTCGGCGAGCATCGAACTTATGGCAACTCCGGTTTCGACGGTCCAGTCCGCTTCGCAAACGACTTCGTCCTGGAGAGGAACGACGAAGCCGCCGGAAGATGTGCCCACTCACGACTGGCAAACCGAGACGCCACCGCCCCGTCGAGTTCGTTCGGTCCCGAAATTTTTTGCGGTCGTCGTGTTGCTCGTCGGGCTGGGCTTTCTGGCGGCATTTGTTGTCGTCGCGTTGGATACGCCCGCGAAAACGCCGCTGGTATGGGTGGACGGATTTGCGACCGATGCGGTCGAGAATCGTTGGGGAGCTGAAGACTTCCAGCGGTTCGCTGCACTCGATGGCCAAACCGCTAGCGTCGTGAAATTGGCCGTGCGAAATCGGGCTGTCGATGGTGGATTGGTCGGGCTGGCCGAAGTCATTCGTCAGAAAAAAGATCAGATCGCAGCTTCCGAACGTCTGGTGCTTTTCTTGAATGTGCCAAAAGGTGTGAACGACGCCGACGAACCTGCGTTTCTCCTGCCAGACAGTGACCCGCTCAATGCCGCCACGTGGGTTTCGCTTCCAGAGATTCTTGACCAAATCACGGCGAGTTTGCGTCAGGAATTGCCCGACGAAGCCGAGGCAATTTCCACGCTGTTGCTGATCGACGGTCCGGATTCCCGCGTGAATCTGATGGCCGGGATGCCACGGAATTGGTTCTGCACACGGGCAGCGGATTGGCTCGGCGAACATCACCAGCAAGATCGTTATCGTCAGTTTACCCTGTTGCTGGGGGCGTCGGGTGACCAGACTGCCACTGTCTCGAATCAACAATCTGCCCGTGCGTTCGCATGGGCGGTAGCCAGTGGCTTGGCGGGGCAAGCCGACTTGGATGCGAACGACGTCGTCACCTGTGAAGAGTTGGCATCGTGGGTGAAAGACGAAGTCGATCGCAGTGCGTATCGGCTTTACCATCGTCGACAGATTCCCCAACTCGTACACGCCGGACAATCCCATCTTAGTGTGATTCAATCTCTGGCGTTGGCGTCCCGAAAACAATGGCAGCATTCCGCCAAAAACATTGCAAGTCCAAACGGTTCCGTGTCGTTGCGAGATGTCGACGCGCTCTGGGACCGATGGCTGCGACAGCGTGACCGTGAAATCTGGGTGCATCAACCCGGCGAATGGGTTCATCTGACAAAGCAACTTCTTCAACTCGAGTCTCTGAGCCGGGGTGGTCAGAACACACGAACACCGGCCATGCGATTACACGAAGTTCTCTCGCTACGTCTTCAACAACTCGAAGAGAGACCGAGGGTCGCGAGCGACTTCGAGATCGGCGACTTCAAAATGTTCAACGCGTCGATCGCCGACCGCTTGGGATTGTGGAGCGATGCTCAACTTCAAGCGGTGACGCAGTTCCGACGTAGTTTGCAGAACCTTTCGACTTTTGAAGACCTATATACTGCGTTCCGCGAATTTCAGCAATCCCCCGATTTCACTCCCTGTGATCTGGCACGATTCATCGGACTTGTTGTGAGGGAAGCTCCCAATGCGAGTCGTGGGCAAAGTGAGTTGGTGCGATTGTTTGCTCGGCTTTCGTGTCGACTTTCGATCGAGCAAGGTCCAGTGGATGCGAGAAATCACCACAAGTTAGTACCGGCTTTGTCGGAAGCCGAATCATTGCGACGCGAGTTGCTTGACGACTTGCTCATTGGCACTCCCGAAACGCTGCGACACGCGTTGTCTCAGCAAACCGACATCGAAGCCATACTTGCGAAGCTGGACGAACAGGTTCGAGTTCAGCGTAAACTCCTCAGTGGCCGCGATCGACTTTACGCAAAACTACCGACCCTGTTGCGTGTGCAAGATTCGCTTGCGGAACCGGAAGCGTCGCGATTGGCCACGGCCCTTGCCGACGTGCTGGAAGCACTTCAGGAATTCGATCAGGAGTTGCAGGACTCGCAGTCGATTTCAGTCGAACAAGTGAATTATTGGCTTTCACAGCTGACAGCGTACGAGACGGAGTTGCAAGCGGTCGTCGATCGCGTGTACGACCGGTTTCTCACCGCCGAAGTTCTGGCGTCTGCCGATCGTGCGGCGATCGAGGTGTTGTTGTCGACGGGCCTGCTTTCGAGCGGTGTAGACTCTCTGAATCGTTCGCCGCTTCAGCAACGCAAAACGCTGCGTGACCGGTTGATCGTGGCCGACGAAGACGTCGCTTCCACAAAAACCGTTGATCCATCGCTGCCACCATCAGTTCTCGCACCGATCCCGCAGACAGATTTGGCGTTAGTCCGTTTGTTCGATCGCATCACCGCAGAGACGTTTTCGAACCATGAGTTCGCAGATGCTCCGTCACCCACCGAGCTTCGCGAACGATTGGCCCGGTTTCGGGCACGTCTTCACAGCGTCACCGGCATTCTTCCCAATAATCACGCTGCCACCGCCGAGCACAATGTGAGCGAGTTTTTGAAAGTGGCGTCACGGTTCCGGCAACTCGCTGAATGGCTGCCAAAGGAGGAGACGGACCAGATTGCCAAAGCTCTCCACGATCACGCATGGGCCGCACGTTGTTTCCAGCAAGCAGAGACATCCCTGGATGATTTCCTCGCGGCTCATCAAATCGGACAGGCACCATGGTTTGTCTTGACCTCTAACGCATTGATTGCGGTGGGTGAGGTCATGCTCCATCCATCGTTGAACGACGGCGTCAAATATGCCGGTGTCAACCGTCTGAAACAGCAGCGGTGTGCAGTGCTTGAGTCGGGGCTGCCGATTCGCGGAATACCTATTCCGACCGCGGTGTCTGGCGATCCACTCAGGACCGATTTGACACTCCCGATTTCCGCTTCGATTCGTCAGCGACTACCGTCCGGACGTATTGCAATTGGCGTCGGTCTTCCAGGCGAGCGCCGGTTCCTCACCGCTGCCGCTGTGTCTAGTCATCACGGAACACAGAGCCCGATGACGGTCGAATGGATCAATCCTGCGGGCGTCGATGTGACTCATTGGCACGGCGTGGCCGACTTTCGCGGGCATCACTTTGCCGACCCACTGGCACTCAAACCGGTGGGCGGTCTGACGGTGAAAACACATCAGTCGCCAATTGGACCGGCGTCGGTTGTCGTCGAAGGGGGAGACTTAGAACCTCAGGCGATTATGTTCGTGTTGGACTGCTCGGCTTCCATGACCGAGACCATCGGACGCGAAGGGCTCACCGGCGAAGTCCGGAAACTCGATGCCGCGCGAGAGGCTTTGTTGCAATTACTCGACTCCCTGCAAGACCGACACAATTTGCATTTGGGGGTCATGTTGTACGGTCATCGAGTGGCAGCCGGGGCGAATTCAGCAGCTGGTCCTCAATGGCAACGTCGGTACGTCACCCAGTTCCCCTGCTCGACCGATCTTCGACCATTTGAAGACGTGGAAACCATTTTGCCGCCCGGTCGGTTTCGGACGTTGGAGCGGGACATGGTCGCTCAACGTTTGCGATTGCTGCTGCCTTGGGGCGAAACTCCACTGCATCTCTCGTTGACGGAATCCGTCCGGCAGTTGAGTCGGCTCGATGGAATGCGACGCCGCACGATTGTCGTCATCACCGATGGTCGGAACTACCAGTTCAATCCGACTGCCGAAAAACGACGGACCGTCGACGAAGTCATTTCCACGGCCAACGAATCCGACGTCGCGATTCACTTAGTCGGTGTCGGACTGCCGATCGACCAGCGAACTCGCGCCCGTGCAGAATTCGAACAAATCGCCCAAGCTACTGGAGGTTCGTGTGATGTCGATGTCGACGATGCGGACCGCTTGCGAATGAAACTTCGGGGCTTGTTCGCGCTCTCCAAGTTTTCACTCACCAACTCCGATGGCGAACGACTCGAACAAATGGTCGGACAACCGATCTCGATTCCCGCACCTCGGCAACAGCCGGAGAAATGGACACTCGCTTGGCGAGATCAGTCCGTCGGTTTGACGATCCGCGGCCAAGAGAGTTTGTCGTTCCGACAGGAAGATGACCTGTCCCCGCTGCAGCTCGCCCGAAGTGCCGCCGTGCCGGTCCGGGTGAGTGCGATCATCGACGAATCCGCACGTGCAACCGGTTTGCAATGCGGCTGGTTCGCTCCAAAGTTTGAGAACGAGCAACTCACGTTGTCGGCTCGCATTTCGCGTGAGGATCGCACTTATCTCGATTGGGATCGACGATTTCTCGTGATGGCCACTCCGCTCACGCAAAACGGTGACGCGATTGGCAATCCCATCGTGCTGTGGGAAAGTTTTCGGGAGCCCGGTACGGGAAATCCGACGTATACATGGACAATCTCCAATTGGCCCTCCGCCGCGAAAGCCGTGCGTGTGGCGTGTTGGTTCCCCCGCGACGAAATCGCAACAAAACTCTCCAACGTGTCCGAGTTGCTGGAATCCATGCTGCGTGGGGAATCAATTTCTCCCGAGGTTTCCGAGAATCTGCAATGGCAACTTCGTGTCGACAACAAGACGCTCACGCTCATCGAACGCTTCGGTCGACACCGGGGATCGGCGGAACGGTTCGTGTTGCACTTGGCATCTCCCTCCGTCATCGAGGAAGCGGCCCATCGACGTGACGATCAGAATCAAGTCGCGGTGCACAGTTGGAGGACGCAGAATGGCGATTTCTCAGGTCTAGTGATTGAGCGTCTGGATGTCTTCCAATTCAAACAACACGCTCTACGAATGGCCAACACCTTGGAACTTCCCGTCCAATCGCAGCCACCGCTCATCCCACTCACGAAACTCCCCCACCCAGCAACCGATACTCAGTAGAGTAAATTCGTCAGAACGCCTCGCAAACGCCTGCATGGTAGGAGAGGCATGCAATATCGGCACGAGTCGAGACTGCTGCAACGCTATTGTTAGGCAATTAGGTTGGGTTGCGTTAGCGTAACCCAGCATGGGATCGCTGAATATCCGATCAAACCCCCACACGGAATTTCTCAGGATATTCAGGTCACACGAGAGCCTGCGGACCGGCATTCGGACACTCGGTTGTGAAACAGCCTGTCAACAATGAACCCGTTGCGATGCGAGTCGACTTCAGATTCGCCGCCGATCAGACAATCGAGATTGTTATTGCTGACCGTTCTCCATGACCTCGATTGTTTTACTCACACCGTCGAGTAAATCCGGAAGGCTACTTAGCATTTGGACAAAACCAAAAAACAACACTCCATGGTGAACGCCGAGTTGGAGTGAATGCTCCGTGCTCGAAATGTCTGAATAGATCGAAACAATTCCGGAGGCAAATAGGATCATTCCCGTGGTGAGCGTCATGGCAGGATGTCCGGTAATCCATTTGAGCTTTTGGAGTGCTGGTTTCATCTACCCATCCAAGAGTCATTTTGTGACAAGCTTATCAACCAATCTTGAGCGGCTTTCCGCGATTCGTACTCAAGACAGACTGTAGGCACAGTGCGCGAAGCGTAACCCAGCTTTTTAATACGTTGGGACTTCAGAGAATGCAAGTAGAGTGGGTTAGCAAAGCGTAACCCTGCATTCGATAGCGTTGGGACTTCAGAGAAAGCTCGGCTATGTCCCAGCTAACTAGCCCGCGATAGATTGCCAGATCGTGCAAACCGGCGAAGTGGTCCCGACAGGACTCGAACCTGTGACTTCCACTTTGTAAGAGTGGCACTCTAGCCAACTGAGTTACGGGACCAAAAAGTTGTTGATGGGTATTCTAGCCATCGCGACGAAATACGCAAGCTTTCCGAGCGAACTGAGAGGGCCGGTTCGGTTTTTCGATAGGTGACGAGTTTCTCGGCACGCGAGAACAGGGAACCAACAAAAAAAGCCAGCCTGTCGAAAATCGACGGGCTGGCGAGGTTTCTCGGGATCGTTACGAAATTAGTTCAACAGGGCATCGAAGTCGGCGAAGACTTCATCGAGGCTGCTGTTGTCGTCGGTTGCCAAGTCGAGAGCCATTGGGGTGGTGTCCAAGGAGGACGCCGGGCTATCGGTTTGGGCCGGCGGTGGTGTGACAGTGTCCGGCACGGCAAGCGTGTCGGGATTCAACGGCGGCACGGTTGGCATGGCCATTCGGGATCGCTGCGTGGCGGCCCCGTAGAAGAACAAGCCGGTGGTGTTCGGGCCGGTCACATCGCTGAAGTAAGGCACGACTTGGTCAAAATCGTCGCCGTTGATGGCGGTTGGCTCGACATCGTTCGTGCTGATGACGAAAGGATCGCCATCGAACAAGGTTGCCAACGCGGTGCGGTTTTCTCCGGTGACCGGGTTCCAGAGGAAGATATCGTCGAGACGGTTGTCGTCGAAGTCGCCGACTGCAATCTGGGTGTAAGCGTTGCCGTTGAGGGCGGCCGCTGCGATACGGTTCGTCTTGCTATCGAGGAACGTGACCCCGCTGCCCACATGAGCCGGGTCGAAAGTGATAATCCGGTTCTTGCCGGTCGTCAGGTTGACGAAGAACAAGTCTTGCGGATCACCAAAGTCGAAGTCTCCTCCCCGCATGAGTTGGAAGTCGTTCCCGTTGATTTCGCTGACGGGAACCCGATTCGTTTGGATGACGTCCACCGTCGTGACCGTGCCTGGGACTTCGGCGATGAAGTCGACAGTGCGGTTTCGACCGGTGATTGGGTTCCAGAAGAACAGTTCGTCGAGGTTGTCGTCGTTGAAATCGCCGGCAGTGACTTGGGTGAAGTCGTTGCCGTTGATGGCCGGGCCGGCAATAACGGCCGTTTCAACGGTGGCAGTGACGTTGGTTCCGGCGGCACCACCGTTGAAGTGAACCAAACGGTTGCGACCGGTGACGGGGTTCCAGAAGAAGATATCGTCTCCGCCGCCTGCATCGAAGTTGCCTACGACGAACTCGGTGAAATCGTTTCCGTTGAGCAGCGTGGTCGGAATGACCGAGTTCTGCTCACGACCGTCCCCGAAGATAATTCCGTTGGCACCGGTAATCGGATTCCAGAAGAAGATATCGTCGGCATCATCCAACCCGGGCACGCTGTTGTCGAAGTCCCCGGTAATCACACGGGCCCCGGCTCGTACGCTCGAAGGAGCTTCCGGTGCATCGGTGATGACGGTGAATTCGAGCGGCTGCACGAGTCGGTCGTCGTTTAGAATGGTGCCGGTCGCGACGTTGTTGCCCGGCGTAGTGTAGCCGGCTCCCGCTTCGACCGTGAAGACCACCGTTTCCGCCGGTTCAACGGTGAGGTCCACGTTGGGGTCGGCGTTGACGACCACGGTATCGCTGTTCGCCGCGAACACGATGGTTCCGTTGGGGCCGTTGAGCGAGTTGAGTCCGCGAAGTGTGTAGTCGACTTCGAAGATCGCACTTCCCGTCAGACTGACGTTGACGGTCAACGGTTGATCCAGACCGAAACCTTGACGTCGGAACGTGTAGATCAGGATGCCTGCACCATCTTCATTGACGGCAGCCGGGAAGACGTCCACGGTCACAGTGGTGTCGTCATTGACGATGGTTCCCGTGGCAGAACTTTGCGTCGCGGCGACGTATTCCGCAGTCGGAACAACGGTCAGCGTGATCGACTCGTCGGCTTCGAGATCGGTTTCGGCGATCGGGTCAAGCGTGACGACAACGGTATTACTGTTTGCCGGGAAGGTAATTGTTCCCGCCATGTCGCTGAAGCTGTCGGCACCGGTGACGACGAAGTCTTCGTCGACCAACGCGGTTCCGTTCACCGTGAAGTTGGCGGTCAACGGAGCATCGAGCAACCCGGTACGAGTGAAGGTGAAGACCAATGTGCCGTTGCTGTCTTCGAAGACAGTTTGAGGCGTAACGGTCACACCGACTTCGACATCGTCGTTCAGGATTGTGGCGGTCGCGGTGTCCGGGGTATCGACGATGTATCCGCCGCCAGGGACCAATGTCAGCGTGATGGTCTCGTCGAGTTCGATATCGCTATCGGCCACCGGCGTGACGATGACATTGATAGTGTCCTCACCTGGAGAGAACGTCACGATGCCGGAACTCGGGTTGAACCCGGAAGCCCCTTGCACGGTGTAGTCGGATAGGTCGTTGCTCCGGAAGGAAGCGGACCCATCGACTTGGAAACTGACGGTCGTTGTGGTGTCCAGCAGCCCGGTTCGCGTGAACGTGAAGACGATATTTCCGTTGGCGTCTTCGGCGATGCTGTTCGGTGCAACTGCCAGGCTGATGCCGGTTTCATCGTTGATGATGGTTCCGGTTGCAACGTCTTCGCCCATGTCGTCCTTGATTTGGTAACCCGCACCCGGCAGGATCGTAAAGACCACGTCTTCGTCGAGTTCCAAATCGACGTCGTTGGTGGCATCGACCGTCACTGTCACTTGCGAGACGTTCGCCGGGAAGAAGACGGTTCCGCTGGTGGCATTGAAGGAAGCAGCACCGGCGACGGCGTAATCAGTGCCGAACTCAGCGGCGCCGCTTACCCCGAAGCTGGCGGTCAGCGGTTGATCGATCGGACCGACACGGAAGAAGGTGTAGACCAACGTGTCGGCAGCATCTTCTTCGACGGCCAGCGGATCGACTGTGACACCCACACCGACTTCGTCGTTGAGGATCGTGCCGGTCGCACTCACTGGAGTGGCCAACACGTAACGGCTGCCAGCTGCTAACGTCAGCGTGACGGTCTCGTCGAGTTCCAAAACACCATCGACGGTGGGATCGATCGTGACCATGGCCGTTGTACTTCCGGCGAGGAACGTCACGGTTCCGCTTGTGCCGTTAAAGGTATCGGCCCCGATGACGGTGTAATCGTCATTGAAGATCGCGGTACCAGCCACTGTGAAGTTCACAGTTCGGTTTTGATCGATCACACCTTGCCGTGTGAACGTGAAGACCAAGTTGCCGGTGCCATCTTCGAGAACGGCGGTTGGCAATTCGATGTCCAAACTGACGGCGGTGTCGTCGTTGTCGATGATGCCGGTTGCTTGGCTTGGTCCCACCACGAGGTAACCACCACCGGGCACGACCGCAACAATCACGGATTCATCCGCTTCAAGGTCGGTGTCGACGGTGGGAACGATCGACAGCGTTACGGTGCTGCTGTTGGCAGCGAACGTGATCGAACCACCAGCCGCGGTAATACTGTCGGCCCCGAGTGTGGTGTAATCCACTCCGAACTCGGCCACGCCGGCGAGTGTGAAGTCGATGGTGAGCGGTTGATCGAGCGAACCCGTTCTGGTGAACGTGTAAGCCAGAGAATTGCCGCTGTCTTCCTCAACATTCGTCGGCGAAACGGCCACGCTGACTTCCACAGTTGGCGGAAGAACGGTCAGTGTGAAGGTGTCCGAAAGCGGGCCTTCTGCGAAGGTTTGACCGGTAAGCGTGATCAAAGCATCGCCATTGAATCCACTGACCGGGTCGAGAATCAAATTCCCATCACGGAAGGTCGCGGTGATCGGCTTGCTGAACTCGACACCCGCCGTGTAGGTGATCGGCAACCCGTCGCTGGTGATTGAAGGCAGCACGACTTCCGTGGTGTCCTCGGTCGACAACATGGTTTGATCGGCAATATCAAGGATGTCGGCCAAGGTGGCTGTCGTATCAATGATGGAGCCGTAGCCGATGCTATCAGCGATGCCTGCATTGACGACATTGGAAAGTTCAATCGAGAAGTACTCGAAGACTTCGTCAATGTTGTCCAAGTTGGTCGGCACCGTGATCGACTGGATTAACGGGCCAGTGTTCGAGAACATCAATGTGCCACTGACGGCTGTGTAATCGAAGCCAGCAATCGCGGAGACATCCGCTGTGGTGTAATCGACCGTGACATCCTGGCCGGATTGCGGTCGCTGCGTGATGGAGACCGTGAAAATGAGATCGCCACCTTCGGTCGCCGTGACGTTGTCGATCAGCACTTTCGGCGTATCGTCGTCCAAAATGAGCCCACGTGCTCGACCGTCGAGAATCACTGGCGGAATCGGCGGAGCAGGAACGGCTCCGCTGGGTGGCAACGCCAGATCGATGAAGAAGGTCTCATCAGCTTCGGCGAGATCGTCGTTCGTGATTGGCACGGTGATTGTGCGGGTATCGCCGGGGTCACCTTCCAGCCACTCCAACCGACCACTTTGCGGTGTGATGTCGGCGAGACTTGCGGTTCCCAACACGGTGGAATAGTCGACGAAGTAGTCGCCCATGGTTGGCCGGTTCAACAATGTGACCGTGAAGACCGCCTGTGCCGGAGTAGCCGGATCGTCGTTCTCCAGAATTGTGACATCGTTGATGAAGAAGCTCGGCGTGTCGTCGTCCCGAATTGTACCGGTGACGATGACTTCTCCGTTGACTTCGCCCACCAGGTTGGCTGTGCCCGGCGTATCGAGTTCCATGACAAGCAGGAAGTTCTCGCCGATGCCCTCCGCGATATCATCACCGATGACCTGCACCTGCACGCTGTACATTCCCGGTGCTGTGAAGGTGAGTTGCGGATCGAGCAAGATGTAATCGGCCGGCATATTCGCGGAGCCGTCGATCGTACGGAAGTTGACGGTAACATCTTGATTGAAGTCGCCCGTGATATTGATCGGGAACTCCATGATGATATCGGTGTCGGCTTCGGTGATCGTCGCGGAGCCGAGTTCGATAACAGGTTCGTTATCGAGAATCGTGCCGGTCGCAATAGCGTCGGCAATTCCGATCACGCCGGTGCCCGGACCGGTGATCAGGCCGTTATTGTCGACGACCACGCGACGGGCTCCCGAGAGAACCAGGTTGAAGTCTTCGGATGCTTCGACATCGATATCGTCGATGATCGGCACTGGAATCGGCACGACCAAATTGGCCAGTGACGAAGCATCAAGCGAAGCTTGCTCGGTGATGTTTCCGCCTTGGTCGATGAAGACACGGTAAGTGTCGCTGCCTGCTTCGTATTTCAGAATCAGCGTGCCGGAAGTGGCGACAAAGTCGGTGTCGGATGTCGCCCGATTCAGGGACATGGTTTCGGCAGTGGTGAAGTCGACTGCCAAGCTGTCTTTCGGATCGGCAAGCAAGGCCACTTGGAAGACGATCGGCCCTTCATCTTCCAAGACCTGCGGATCGGGCACGTTGGTCGGGAAGGAGAACTTCGGATCGTCGTCGGTGATGGTGCCGACGGCGGTCCGGTTCAGGTCGCGTTCGGCATCGTCGATCCCCAAAATGCGGGCGTTGATGGGGCTGTCCGACAGTTGGACCGTGAAGGTTTCGTCACCTTCGATGATAGTGTCACCCAAGATCGGAACATTGATGATACCGCTGCTTTGCCCTTGGTTGATCGTCAATGTGCCGGTGAAGGCGGTGTAGTCGACATTGGCGGTTGCGTTGTCGCTGTTATCGGTGCTGGTGAACACCGTGTAGCCGACTTGAATGACCGCGTTTGTCGGTTCCGAAAGGGTAACCACGAACTGGGCTTGTGTCGTACCGAAATCGCCTTCAGCGACGGTAACATCGCCAATCGACATGGTGACGCCGAGCAGATCGATTTCGAAGCTCGTGTCTCCGTTGACTTGGTTGGCTTGCAGCGTGTTGCTGGCCAAGTCGCGGATGCCGGTGGACGGGTCGTTGTCGATGTTCAACTGATATTCACCCGGCGGGAACAACCCGGTCACATGGTTGAGCACCGCGATGTCGGTTTGGCTGTTGTACGTGAAGATCACGTCTGCACCGACCGTTCCCGGATCGCCGATCACCAACGGCACGCCATCACGTGTGAGCGAGAACTGAGCAAAGGTGACGGTGTTGTCATCGAGACCGATACCGCCAAAGTCATCGAGGTTGATCTGAATGCCGATAATGCGTTTGTTCTCGAACTCGGCTCGTTCGGGTGTTGGGTCTTGGTCGACCGGTGCCGGGCTTTGTCCGAAGATGAAATTGAGGGCGGCTCGCGGTCCGTTGAAGTCGGCCCTTTCGATGGCACCGCGATCGATGAAGACGTTCGCACCACCGCCGAGCGGTTGTTGGTTCGGGTCGTCGACTCGCAACGTTCCGAAGCGATCGAACTCGGGCGCGACAAGGTTCGAGATCGGAATGCCCACTTCTTGCGTCACTGCGGTGAGAATGGCCCGCTGTCCCAAGGTGCTCAACGACGTATCGACCGCGAAGTTCGGGTCTTGGTTCGTTCCCGATGCGAGATAGAAGTTGCCGTTGACCGGATCGACGAACAGCGGTTGCGTGTTCTGATCGACGACGATGTCTTCGCTGCCGATCATTGCATTTGCGAAGAACGTGGTATTCCCGATGATTCCATTTCGAGTATTACCGCTGTAGATGTTGTAGTTGATGACCGACCGTGTGTTCGACAGTGTCGATGTGTTGTCGGCCTGAATCGCGGTGGTCGTGTTGGCGATGATGTTATTCAGGATTGTCGGGGCGGCATTTTGCGTGACGTTAATCCCGATACCATTTGGTGATTCGGCACCGTAGATCGTATTGTTGATCACACGAACCAACGGAACCGCCGAGGCTGGGCTATTGCCGGAGTTCGGGTCGCCGCTGACGAAAATCCCGCCAGTGCCGCTGTCGCCAACGACGATGACGTTATTCATCAGCACCGCACCGGGAGCCAGTCGATTGCTGTTGAGCGTTGGGAAGGCAATTGCACCACCCAAGGCCGGGTTGTTGTTCGCATCGCGGTCGGCATCCACGGAGATTCCGTAACTCGACGAGTTAGAAATCTCGTTGCCTCGGATGATGATCTGACCTTGATCACGGAAACGGTTCTGGTCGCCTTTGCGGTTCACTTTGGAAAATGCGATTCCAGAGACAGAAACCGCACCTTCTTTGTTAGCACCGGCGAGGTGAACCAATTCGCTATTAAAGTGCGAAGTTGCGGTGATGTCGAAGTCGGGCAGCAAGTCCGGCAAGGCCGTATTTGTGCTGTTGATCGCGTTGGCAATCACGTTGCCCATCGCGTCGGCCGACAGACTGCTCGCGAACGGTACACGGACTCGCTGCGGACCGGGCGTAAACATGTTGTTCGAGTCGAACTCGTAGGTAATCGTCCAAACCCCATCGCTGATGGTGAAGGTGTCGCCATCACTGACGAAGCCACCCGCGGGAGCAAAGAGCGAAAAGGCGCTTCCGGCGAGTCGATCATTGGTGTCGAAGATGTCGGTCTGTACGATCGTGTCATCCAAAGCCGTAGCCAACGCCGAATAGGTCTCACCTGGGCGAATTTCGAGTTGGTAGGCTCCGGAGGCAACTTCCGGTGTGGCACCCGGGTTCGGGCTCTGCGGAACTTGGAAGAACCCATCGCCCGCACTGCCGGAGTTCGTCACCATCTCTCCGCGTTCAGCAAACCCGACGATAATGTCGTCGATGTAGAAGCCTTCGAAGTTGTTATCGTCTGAACTGCCATCTCCGTTGCCTCCGACATCGGTGCTACTTCCGTATTGGCCAAGCGTTCCCTCACCATTCGTGCGTTCGGGCATCAGACCGTACGTCGAGAAGTCGAACCGCAGCAGGATATCCTGTTGACCCGCAAAGTTAGCCAAGTCGACGCGAGCTTGTCGCCAGTTCCCCGAGTTATCGAAGAGTTCTTGGACGTCTTGCCGAGAATCACCGAGGGCACCGAACGCATTCTGGGAAACGCTGAGAGTTTCCGGCAATTCGGAGTCGGAGGCATTACGCGGGCTGTTATTCGTGACGAGCAGATCCCACGTGAGACCGCCGTTTGTCGAAGCCCACACACGGGCTCCATCTTGGAAGTTACCATCCAAGATGTTGGAGTTTTCGGTTTCCAGGAAGTAATTGAAGTACAACGTGGGTTTGTCGGTCGCGTCGTAGTCTTCTAACGAGAACCCATTGGTGATCAAACTTCCGTACGCACCACCGGGAGCGTTGTAGTTGTTGCCAATATTGCCATTAGACGTTAAGTCTCGTTGGACCGTGTCGTTAAGGACTCCGTATTGGCCATTGTTTGAATAATATCGGAAATAGTTGTTGCCGAATGACGTGCTGAATTGTTCCAAGCCAAAGTAGAAGCTTGCTCCACCAACCGACTCCGAAGCTGTGAGACCGGTGAACGGGCTTGAAACGTTGACGTCGTATCCGCCGGTTCGTGATCCGTCGGGAGCATCACTCACACCGTGACCGGCATCTCCCAGTCGCCGAATGGTTGGGTGCCAGAGGTTGAAATCGAGCGGCGAAAATGCCAACCCATCCATACCGGGGCCGAGAACGACGATGCTCGCATCCGCGGTGCCGTCGGCATCCGCATCAAAGGTGTTGAGACGCGGAGTGGCGACGGTTTCCGAGCCGTTCAGGTTGAAGGCAATCATTTGACCGGAAGACGTCACAGCAAATAGCGTGTCAGCTAATTCTGCCACACCGTTGGGAAGCTCATCCGGAAAACCGTCGCCGTCAGAATCCAAGTCGTTGATAACATCAAGGTTCTGCGGACCGAACGTAATACCTTGAATGACCCCCGTCATCCCTGCGGTCGTGAGGGCGGTAATGTCAATTTCCGTCCAACCGCTGAGGCCAAGGTTCGTGGTGGTTCCACTTCCGAAGACGTCGGCTCGGAAGAGACGCCCGTCCGTCGTCGAGGCGTAAATTCGATTGCCGCCAGTTGGGTTCATGGCTAACGCATTTACACGCCCCGGCGGGTTTGCCATGAACGCAGGATCGTCGGCTGGCAAGCGACCGAACGGATCCGGTTCAGGATCATCCGCCGTACCACCCACGTGGTCGTTCGCGTCACCCGCATCGTTAATCACGAACAGCCCAGCGGGGAATATTTGATTGTTGCCATTGGTGGTGTCGACGTCGTGAGTATCGTTCTGGGCGCCGATTCGCACGAAGTTATCGTTGCCCTGTCGCCAGTGGGCGATCCCACCCCAGTTTTGGTTTGGTGAGTTTCCGGCACGGTCCTCAGTCTGGACACCGCTACTGCCTGGGTTGACGAGATCAACTTCAATCAGTCGACCACGGTTGCCACTGTTGCCGTGTGCATAGAGCGTCCCGTCCTGGCGGAAGGAGAGATCGTTCGGTCCGTTGTTGGGAAGTTGACCGAGGTTATCGAAAATTTGGCCAGTGAATGGATTGATGGCAAACAACGAACGCCCGGAGTTCGCGAACAACAGCACGTCGGAGAACGTGTGTGGGACGACGTGAGCTTGCAAATCAATTGTCGTTGCCATTGGCAACAGCGGACCGGTTGTCGGGTCGACCTTTGAGGTCACCATGGTTGTTGCGTCGCCGGTCGTGTGCCCGATGTAGCCGATGTGGTCCTCGACGATGCGTTGGACCGAACTGATCGGTTCCAGCCGCACAAGCGGATTGCTGGCACCCGTTGTAAACTGAGCGTTCAACGCATTCGGCAATCGGGAGTTACTCGAGATCGCCACGTAATAGGTTCGGCTGGCCGCTGCGGGGAGGTTGGTCGAACCGATGAACGGATCGAGATTCCCAGCGGAACCCCGTGAGAGGTCGTCACTGTCGAGACCTTGCCCACCACCGGCTTGATCGTCTTCGATGTCGGAGTCACGCCCGACGAAGATCAGGCTGCCGGAGGCGTCGAAGACCGAAATCGTCGTGTCTGGACGGGTCAGACCGTTCGCGTAATCGATGTCAAAGACTGTAGCGAAGCTCTTGCCGCCGTCGCTCGATCCGCTGATGACTTGGATCAGATCGAAGTCGAGGTCGAACTGGTACCAGTCCACGACGGCTGGCCCGGAAATATTGCCACTGACTGCGAGTGCAGCCCGATCACTACTGAGCAAGTTCCCGAGGAACTGAGCACTCCCGCGTGAGTTATTGCCTGATCGCTCGGCGGACTCGGCCAACAATGGCGAATGGCCGGGAAGCCCGACGATGTCGATCCCGGTGGTCGCGTAAGCGATCTCAGAGAATTGGACCGTGGAACCCGGAATTTCATCGCGTTGTTGCAGACGGATTTGCAGTTGGTATTCACCGCTCGTAATACCACCGGTCGTGCTCATGCGGGGTTGACCGCCGACGGTCGTCAACTCGCTGTTGATGTCGGCATCACCGACGAAGTTGCGAGTTGTCGAGGCGCTGCGGACGCGAACGAAGTACGTTTGTTCGCTAGGTCCCGTGCCAGGCAAAATCAATCGCATGCCGGGATCGAACGGGTTGTTCGTGTAGTAATCGCCACCGAGTTCAGTGAACTTTTCGAGCGAGTATGCCCGTGTGTCGAATGTGAAGCCGGCCGTGTTAAGTGAACTGAAGATATCCCCATTATCGAGCGAGATCGCCCGCACATCGCCATTCACGCGGATCAACTCGACGATTGCATCGAGCGAACCGCCAGTGCGATCGATATCGAGCCAAACTTCGGTTCCCGGAACACCTCGGAAACTGTACACGTCGACGTCGGTCGGATCATCGAAGTTGATTGTCCCACGAACTTCGAAGCCCAAGCGTCGATTTTCGTCGCCGCTCTTTTCGTTCGGGGCAATCGTTCCCAATAGTTGGGCATTGCTCGGCGTGTTGTTCGTGAATTCGTTGCCAACGGATTGTTCGCGTTCGTTGACGACTTCGACGTTGCGATCGTTGCTGAGTTGCTCCAGTCGAATGCTGTTCCAATCCCCTGGGCTGGGGGTTGTGCTGGCACCATCGTTGTTGGTGTCGGTTTGCAGAGTCCCATCGAGTTGGAAGCTCGCACCAACGGTGTCATCAAACAACGAGGTCAGAATGACCGGGCGACCAGGTTGACCGATAAACTGTACTCGGCCGCCAAGTCGGTCGTCGATTTCAAGCGTGTATCCTGTCGCGAGGAATCCGGCGTTGTTACCTTCGAGTTTGACGACCAAACTTCCTTCGGTGCTACTTTGGATCCGCAAACCACCGTAAGTGTGGTGATTGGTTGACGCAATACCGTCACGGAGAATGTGCACGATATCGATATCGTCCCACACGGTTTCCGTAGTGAGCGATTGCCCACGCACGGTCATCCCGTTGAGGCTGTTTTGCTCCATGCGGTTGTTGCGGGCGAGTGGACCAAAGTTCCCGGCGTATTCCGTATAGCGATTGGCAAAGCCTGTCGCACGACCTTGGTCGGAATTTTGCACCGCTTGCATGGCGTTTGCGTTGATGTTGATCACGCTGCCAGCATTCGCGACGAACTCGTTTCCAACAATAACCGGCTGCGCACCTTCCACGTAAATCAGTGCAGCCGCGTTGGAGCCTCGGCCGTTTCGACTCCCCCCAACGCCACCGAGACCACTCGCATTGTTTTCGAAAGTGCTATTCGCAATTCGAACGTCGGCTTGACGGATCTCGATCGTGTTGAAGCCGGTGAAGCCACCGTCGTCCTGGACGATCCCCCCACCAAAGGCGATGAAGGCATTGTCGATGTAACCGGCGGTCGCTGCGTTGAACGTGAGCCCGCCCCAGTCCCCTGGCAAGGCCGCCTGGAATGGGCCCATGCCTTGGTTTTCGATTCGCGTCTCGAAGGTACCACCAATTCCGTAGCGGTTATCGCTGAGACTGGTGATGATGACTGGTTGAGCTTCGGTTCCTTCGGCAATCAGAAGTGCACCGCCGCGTTCGGCTTCAATTCGTCCGCCGTCCGCCTTCACGATGATGTCTGGATCGATGATCAAACGACCGGCCACGCGTGCCTGTCGAACCCCACCGACAAGAATCGGGCCACCCGGTTCCCCATTGATCAGCACATTTTCTTGCAGGATGTGCACGATGTCGGTGTCATCGAAGCGTGCCAAACCTTCCAGTTTGTCGACGCCTTGACCAAGCTGCGTTTCCGTGCGGATGAACATCCCGTTCAGCGAGTTGGCGATGACGGTGTTGTCATGGACGTCTGGTCCCACGCGATTGAGACGATCGCGGAAGCTGTCGGGACTGGCGGAGACAGCCGCTCCGGAACTGAGTGTGATCGTGTTGTACGTGATCGTCGGGCGAGCATCGATCAAGTGAATTGGTGCGTATGGCGATTCGACGGAGTTCACCGACACGCGTCCGCCACCGTAACGGAATTCGGCCTGGTTCACGAAGTTCAAGAAGACCGGATTCTCGATCTGATCTTGAACAGAGCGTCGCAACGCACCGGGTTGGGAGAGTTCGTTCCGAAGGTTGGCATCGAATTCATCACGGAAGAGGAAGTCGGAATCGTTCCGGAAGACCAATCCGCCCCACTCTCCGCCTTGCGGAGGCGGCGTCACTCCTGCCGTATCACCGCCGAGTGTGTCGTCACGGAAGGACGTGAAGAACACGTTCCGCAGCGGCGTACCGAGAACCTGCAACGCAGCACCGTTCTCATTGATGCCCTGCGAGGTCGTTCCCGCGTCGATGTTTGCGGCACTGAGTTTGAAGATCGCGCCTTCATCGATCATTACCGTCACACCGCCAGGAATTTCGAACTCCTCGCCGTCTTCGAGTGGGTTGAAGGACGCATCGAAGCCGATTTGGTAAGCGGCGTTGCTGCTGTTCCCCAAGATTCGAATGACATCGACTCCACCGTTCGCGTTCGCGAATGCGATTGCATCGTCGATGGTGTTGAACGGATTGTCGATCGTTCCGACATCAGCAGCGAACGTGGTGGGATTGATGCGGTCCGCGACGGTATCAACTTTGTCGACGAAGAGAGTCGACATTGCCGTGGCCACTTCGAATGAGAACTCGAACGTGCCACCGGCTTTGCCATCGGCATCACCATCGAGCGCGTTCGGTCCAAACATCACGCCGGGATTATCGATGTCGGTCAACGCATTCGCGGGAGCCGTCGTGACGTTCAGGCGAAGTTCATAGCTGCCGTCCGTACGACCACCCGAGCCGCTGTTCGCGACGTTCGGGTTGTAATCCGAGTTGCCGTCACTGGTGATCCCGATGTAGTACGTACCGGCATCGAGCACGAGATCGAGAAACGCATCGTGCCCGTTGTAGTCGTTGTTCTGGGCAATGACATTTCCGCCAGCATCGAAGACGGTCAGCACGCTATCCAGCAAGCTCGAATTGTCGAGACGCTGTGCAATGACTTCCGCAGTGAATCGCGAACCATCTTCGCTAATCGCGAACTCGTAGAGATCGATGTCCGTCGCGTCCATCGGCTGAAGCCGGTTGAGGTGGAGAACATCGTAGTCTCCAGGGTAGGTTTCCCCGAGCCCCGCACCGTAACCAGGAATACCACCGCCTCCGCCGCCACCATCGAGGAAGGACTCAATATCAGAGGAGTGGCCTAGGCCCAAACTGTGTCCGAGTTCGTGGACCGCGGTCGTGAACCAACCACCACCGTAAGGCGACGTGCCCCAGTCGATGCTGGCATTCATGATCGCCAAGCTCCCACTGGCAATCCCGCCGACAGCACCCGGATCGATCAGCGGATCGAGAATCCGCGGGTCACCGGTAGCGACGGTCAAACCGGAACTCGGGGTCTCGACGAAAACAATTCCCGTGTACTGCGAGTACAACTCGAAGACTTCGCGTGTCCGCTCTTTTTGGTTCTCGGTGATCTGATTGAAGACCGGCTGCCCGCTAACGGGGTCGAAGCCGTAAACGTCTTGGAAGTTGTATTGAACGATCTGAATTTGATTTGGCGTGACTAAGCCGACACCTTGGGCACCGTTATGACCTTCCGAGCCAATCACACCGCCTGTTGCGACTACGATGTCATCAATATCGCGGTGACCCGGTTCGTCGTTCGACCCCACGCCCAACGGCAACGGAAACTGCGTTTGCGCTTCGATCTGCGAAGTAATGATGACGCTCGATCCACCAATCGATCCGAGATCGGTCGCATCTGCAAAACTCGAGTTGATGTCACTCGGCGAGAATACATCGTTGGCGGTCGCGCGAAGCCGATAAGACCCCGTGGAAGTGCCAGCCGTTCGCCCGGAACCCGTGGTGGGGTCGTATCCGGTATTCCCGTTGCTGGAGACACCGATGTAGTACGTGCCAGCATTGAGCGTTTCTGTCAACACCACGCTATCGCCCGAGACCACCGAAACTGCGGAATCGATTTCGGTCCCGGTCGAGTCGAAGAGTCGAATCGCTCCGGTGAGTGTCGATCCCAAATTCACGTTGAACGGGTCCAACGTGACGGTCAAATCGCGGCCGTCGTTGGCGATTTCAATCCGGTGGAGATCGTAGTCGTTCATGACCAACGAACTGCCGGTATTGCCATCGCCGATGAACCCGATGACGTCTAGAGACGTGCTCACGTCACCGCCTGAGAACAACGTCCCCGCATTGGCAGCGGTTGCCAGTGTGTCACCAGACTCGTTCGATGTGCCGACTCGCAGTTTGTAGATGCCCGCCGGCAAGTCATCCGGGAACTGCAACGAAACCGAATTCGACCCCGCGAAATAGGTCGCAGATTGCGGTGCGAATACACCAAGCGTGCTGGCATCGGTGGGATCGACCTGAATCAACTGATAGAAGGTGGGGTTCTCAGCGAGCGTCGCATTGAGCGGGTCGTTTGCGTTGAAGTAGATGTTTACTCGGTCTTGCAACTGCAAACGATTGATGCTTGTGCCCAGACCGATGGCACCACCCATACTCGTGTCGGCCACGTTCACGGTGAGCTGCGGAGTGAATGGCGACCCGTTCGCCAGGAGCGTATCTGTGTTCGGGTCAAAAGTTCGAACGGCAACGGAAGAACCGTTCGCGGTCGCGGTCACACCGCCGACAGCTTCCGAAATTGGTGTGGTCGTTCCTGGCACGACGCCGAGACGAATTGTATTGGCGACTCGCGTAGCGATCTGTCCGGCGGGTTCGGCATTGCTCATGCCGATCCGCACATTGCCGGTGGCGACGCCGGTATTGTTGGTGTCGAATTCGAATGTCACCGTTTGGTCGCCGGCGGTCAGTGTGAAGGTATCGCCGTCGGTCACACGGTTGGGATCGTTGATCCGCAGCAACGTCTCACGCAGAACCGGTTGAGGAACCACCGCGACAGCTTGCGGGCTGAGGTCCAACTCAAAGGAAATCGTTTGATCGACGCCATTGTTGAACGCTTCGCCATCCGTGTTCTGCAGCGGACTGCCACCGGAACCTACCAAAATGATTTGGTAGAAATCGTCTGGCAAATTCTCGGCGAACCGCACGACGACTTGGTTCGTCTCGTCGCCGATCACCGCAGCGCCGGGGGTCACGGTAATGTCGTCTCCGTTGCCGAAAACGCCATCGTTGCTCCGAACGAACTGAATGGAATCCAACGACGCCGGGTCAATCACTTGGCCTTCGCTGAACTCGAATGTCAGTGTGCGAAACGCTTCGTTGAGTTGCGTATCTTGGCCTGGAAAGACTGGCTCGCCAACACTCGGCTCCACCCCGATCAACTGCGGGGCCGCTAGCAAAACCCGCTCTTCGAGAGGCTCGACGGGTCGCATGCTCGCATGGGCATGCGATTGAGGACGCCTACGACGTAGACCCGCCCGAGAAGAACTTTTTCCACCAACAGTCAAGCGAGAGTAAACAGTGTCAAGCCAATGCTTGAGTACCATTGCGAGTGTCCTTGTGTGGGCCTAGGTAGGATGGAGTCACGAGAGAGAAAAAGATGACACCAAAACAAATACGGTATATGGAAGTTTGCTGATCCGATCAAGGGCGTGAAAATCGGTCTCGGAAGAGGAAATGACTTGTCATTTCGAGATTCCCAGCCGCTCAGCCGTTGTCGAGAGGTGACTGACTGAATTACCGCTTGAAAGCGAGACCGCCACTGTCGACAATGGCAACTCGAGGTTTCAGCGTAATGGGCGGTTTAGGGGGTTTCCAAGTGAAATTCTTTGCCTGAGGCAAAATTCCTGTCGGGTTAACAGGGTTTTGCGTCCATCGGGACAAAAACCAACAATACCAATTTGGCCCGCACTTCACTTCGCAGAGGGAATGACCCCTCATTTGTCTGTTGCAAAATCATCCGTTGCAAAATTGCGCGACTTAGTCGCCAATTTTGAAGTTTTGTATCATAATGCAATAGTCGTGGGTAGCGTCAAGCAATGAAAACATTTTCATATTGAGGTTTTGAATATGCAAGTTGCCTTAGACAGTTTGGTTTTCTTCGTGCTTCTGATGGTTGCGGTGAACCCGGCGTGTGCAGAAAACGCACCGGCGATTGCTGCCAAAGCCGATGACCCAAAGCTGACGAAAGCAGAGATCGCCAAACTCGTTGCGGATTTGTCCTCGCCAAAGTTCGCGGTGCGTCAATCGGCCAGTCAGAAATTGGCCACGGGCGGAGCCGAGGTCATTGGCCCTGTGCTCGAGGCGGGGAAGACGGGCAATCTCGAAGTGGCCACGCGTGCCATCCAAATTCTGGAATTCAATTTTCTTCACGGGGTTCTAGAAACTTCGATGAAAGCGCAGATGGCGTTGGAAACTTTAGCAGATCGGGATACGCAATTTGCCTCTGGCCCAACAATCCGAGTCGAGGCAAACGAGATACTCGCGTTGAACTATCTCGTGCGGGAAGAACGAGCCTTAGCGGCTATCCGTCGGTTGGGCGGGATCGTCCGGTATCGCGAAGGGGCAGATTGGAATTATGAAGATGTGACGAAAGACCAACCGCCGGAGATCGTGATTCTCACGCTACAGAAGTGGAAAGGCACTTCGAAGGACTTGGAGCACATCAAACGTCTCGATCGGCTTCGGCAACTTTACGTGATCCGCAAAGAAGTCGAAGAAATGAAGTACGTGCACGCGATTTCCGAGGAAGACGTCGCAGAGATTCAAAGGGCGTTACCTCAAGTCGAGGTCAGTTGGCGCGGACCGGCATTTCTCGGGGTGAGTGGCACCGACTTGCTTGGTCGTGGCTGTGAGATCAACACGGTCAGCCCCAACCAAGCCGCTGCGAAAGCCGGCTTACAAAGAAACGATCTCATTTTGCAGTTCGACGGACAAGACGTGGACAGTTTCGAACAGTTGGTTCGTTTGATCGGTCGACACGACCCTGGCGATAAAATCCCCGCCACCGCCCTTCGAGGAAACCAAATTTTGGAATTCGAGATTGTTCTCGAAGGCTGGAAATAGTCGACGACTCACATCCCGTATCGCGACGACCCCGTCGATTGTTTCTTGTTGAGCCGATTGTTCGTGTGCAAGCCTTCGAGGATGAACTCTGCGATACTCGCACGAAGTGCAGGAGCATGCGGCGTTTTCTCCAATTCGGGTGCCAGTTCGGCAGCGGCATCCTCGACTTGCCGACTAAACCCGCGAATCGTGTCGATGAGTTCTAAATACGTCCCGGTAGAGACGGAATCACCGACTTCTAGAGTTTTTCCGGTCTCGAAATACTCAACGACGTTCCGAAACTGCTTGGTCTTGAAGTGAGCATCGAACACGTTTTTCGTCGCTTCTTCGACGAGTCGAGTGGCCAAACGGTCTTCTTCGCCGGCTTCCTCGGTCATCGTCAATTCCATTTTCCCCCGTGAACCGGCCGCGATATGAGCCAAGTCGCTCAGGCGGGCAACCGTAGATTCCTCACCCGCCAAAACGGCCCGTCGTTCCGCGTTGGACACCATGTTCTCGTAATTTGCGATACTCATCCGCACCGAGACACCACTGGCGTGATTCACATGCGGACTCGTGCGGGCCAGCATACTGGCCTCTTCGACGATTTCCTTCATGAAGTGCGGAACCACAACGGAAACAGATTCCTCCTCACGGTCTGTCCAAGCATTCTCCTGAGTGATTTTCACCGAGAGTTCCCGGCTCAGCGGATAATGCGTGCGGACAACCGAACCGATTCGGTCCTTCAGCGGAGTCACAATCCGCCCACGGTTGGTGTAGTCTTCGGGGTTCGCGCTGAACACCAGACACAAATCCAACGGCAGACGCACGGAAAACCCGCGGATCTGCACATCGCGTTCTTCGAGCACATTGAACAGCCCCACCTGAATCTTTGGCGATAAGTCGGGTAACTCGTTCATGCAGAAAATGCCCCGGTGGCTGCGGGGAATCAAACCGAAGTGCATCACGTCTTCACTAGCGAGATGCCGACCCTCGGCGTGTTTGATCAAATCCACTTCACCGACCAAGTCGGCGATTGTCACGTCCGGCGTGGCCAACTTTTCGTGATAGCGATTTTCGCGATGCACCCAAACAATCGGCGTTTCATCGCCCTTCTCCGCAACCAGATCACGAGCATATTTCGATAGCGGTTGCAAAGGGTCGTCATTGATTTCCGAACCTTCGACGGTGGGAATCCATTCGTCGAGTAAAGCAGTCAGCATACGCAGCATTCGTGTTTTGCCCTGCCCTCGCAGGCCAAGAAAGAGCATATCGTGTTGCGACAGAATCGCGTTATAGATCTGTGGAAACACGGTCTCGTCGTATCCGAGGATTCCCGGAAATACCGGCTCCTTCGTTCGAAGTTTTGCCAGCAGGTTTCGTCGCATCTCTCGCTTGACCGGCACGCTCCGGTAGCCACTGTCTCGGAGTTCACGGAGATTTTTCGGTCGATCAGTCATAGGTTCTCTCGGCGGGGAACGGGGCGAGATTTGCTTTGTCATTGAAGCCAGCGCGGTTTTGCGATTATAGGTGCGACCTTTCGCTGGTCAACGTGCGGCATGGGACTTCCTCGGCCGCCACTGACTTAAATAGCGTATGGAGTTGACGTTAGTAGCCGCAGAGGCGATGCTCGCGGGGGATATCGTAAATTGAGGAGACCGAATGACAACCGCCATTGAAGACGCCCTTCGCCGGGTGGTGAACCGAGAAGCCCTGACAGCCGCCGAAACTGAAGCGGCGATCGGTCAGGTCATGGATGGCGAAGCGAAGCCTGCTCAACTTGCCGCCTTGTTGGCCACGCTCGCGTTTCGTGGCGAGACCGTAGATGAAGTGGTCGGTGCTGCTCGGGCGATGCATTCGCGAGCGATCCGCATTCCCACGACGCAAACCGGGTTACTGGACACCTGTGGTACCGGTGGAGACCACCTCCACACTTTTAATATCAGTACCGCAACGGCAATCGTTGCAGCGGCCGCCGGTATACCCGTCGCCAAACATGGCAATCGCAGTGCATCGAGTAAAAGTGGCTCGGCGGATGTTCTGGAAGCGTTGGGAGTGAATGTCAATTTGGAACCTGAAGCGGTCGCAAGTTGTATTCAGGAGGTCGGCATCGGATTCTGCTATGCACCGCTTGTTCACGGTGCCATGAAGCACGCGGGACCGATCCGCCGAGAGTTAGGGCTACGCACAATCTTCAACTTGTTAGGGCCATTGACGAATCCCGCCGGTGCGGAATTCCAGTTGCTGGGCGCTAGCCGCATTAGTTTCGCGGAATTACTTGCCGGGGCGTTAGCGAGTTTGGGGCGGCGGCGTGCATTGGTCGTTTGTGGTGCCGATCAACTCGATGAAGTCTCGCTTTGGGGTGAAACCACAGTCTTCGAAGTCGAGCAAGATTCGGTCCGCCGATTGACGTGGACCCCTGATGACTTCGGTCTGCCGACTTGCGACGTCGCCGACTTACGTGTCCACTCTCCCGACGAAAGTGCCGCACGGATTCAAAATATCCTCAATGGGGAACCGGGGCCGTCTCGTGACATCGTTGTGGCAAACACTGCTGCGGCTTTGCTGACGACTCGCTCCGTGACTAGTCTGCAAGATGGTGTGGCACATGCGTCTGAAACGATCGATTCTGGGGCTGCGAAGCAAACACTTGAAAAACTGATTGCCTTTACTCAAGCGACTTCGAGATAGATTGCCATGCAAGTCGCATGGAAATTGTTCGACGACGCCACTTGTCGCTGCATATGATCAAGACGGTCACAAAGGCAGGTTATCGCGGAAGGTTCTCTCCAGATGTGTCAGGCGACAGCCGCAAGCGAACAGGAAGCCGCAAAGCCCCGACCGACGGGGCGAAAGCGATTGTGGATGTTCCGTATTCTTGCATGTAGTTTGGCATTGTTTTTATTCTTGGTTGCCGAAGTGGCTTGCAGACTATTCGGTTTAGGAGATCCGAATCTCGGAGCCGATCTGTTTGCTGGGTTCCAAGAGGTGCGTCCGCTGTTTGTGTTGGGTGAATCCGGCGGCCGATACCAAATTCCAGAATCCCGTTACAACTTCTTCGCCCCAGAATCGTTTCCCAAAGCGAAGCAGCCTCGCGAGAAACGGATCTTCTGTCTCGGTGGCTCCACAGTGCAAGGGCGGCCCTACTCAACACCAACGTCCTTCCCCACGTTTTTGGAACTAGGACTGAATGCGACCGATCAGTCAGCAGATTGGGAAGTCGTAAACTGTGGGGGAATTTCGTATGCAAGTTACCGGCTCGTACCGATCTTAGAAGAGGTGCTCGCGTATCAGCCCGACATCATCATCCTGTGCACCGGGCACAATGAGTTTTTGGAAGATCGGAGTTATCACCATCTCAAAGACTCTTCGTCGCTGTTATCGCAGTCGTTGTGGGTCGCTTCGCACTCTTGGTTGTTCAATGCCGTCAGCCAGATTGCCCACTCGAAAACCGAGCGACCAAAACTTTCCGCCGAAACTGATCCGATCCTAGACTACAACGATGGACTCGCAGCCTATCATCGTGACGATGAATGGCATGAGAATGTCATTGCGCACTTCGCACATAACGTGCGGAAAATTATACAAATCGCGGAGGAATCCAAGGTGGCAATTGCCCTGGTAGTTCCCCCTTCAAATCTTGATGACTGTCCCCCCTTCAAGTCGGCTAGTAAACGCAATCTTTCGGATGACGAGCACGTGAGATTTCAACGACTCCGAACGCAAGCACGAGATCTCATGCGGAACGATCCTCAAGGGGCCGTTTCCCTATTTCGAGAAGCGATCGCAATTGATGATCGGCACGCCGCTACCTGGTATCAACTAGGTCAGTGTTTTCAAACGCTTGGACTTCGTTCCCAAGCTCATGAGGCATTTGTGAGAGCTCGAGACGAAGATATCTGTCCTCTGAGAATACTAAGTCGCATGGAAGAACAGTTACGGGAAATCGCAGATGAGTATAACGTGCCAATCTTAGATGTGAGCGTCTTAATGCACGATGGCCGTTCGCTTGTTGATCATGTTCATCCTGATTTCGAAGGTCATCAAGATATTGCAAAGCGGCTCATGGAGTTGATGTTCGAATACCGCTGGTGTCAATTGGAAGCGGAGTGGCAGGAACACTGTGACCGAAGATTTCTCACTCACATGGATTTGCTAGACGACTTCTACTATCTCCGTGGCCAACGCACACTCGAGGCTCTACAAGCCTGGACCGAAGGACGCGCGGACGGCCCGCCAGTCGAAAACCGTTTTCCTGATCGGATACGCTAGCTGTAACCACAACACTTTTCTTAGTTTCTCATTTGAAACCTACTCGCTCGAGGAGTCAGTATGCCGAGTTTTCGAATTCTAGTGATGACATTGAGTTTGATTGTCTATGGCCAGATGGTGATGGCCGCTGACGAACGTCTCAATGTGGTACTTATTGTCGCGGATGACTTGGGGTTTCAGGCAGGATGTTTTGGGAACCCGGTGATTCGTACTCCGAATCTAGACCGGTTAGCCAAAGAGAGCGTTTGGTTTCCCCGAGCACATTGCACGACCGCAAGTTGTAGTGCCTCTCGAAGTGTTTTGATGACGGGAATGCAAAACCATTCCATCGGTCACTATGGACACGCACACGGGGCCAACCACTTTAGTACTTATGAGTCGGTCGTCTCGTTGCCGGTGTTGCTCTCGGGGAATGGTTATCGGACCTGCTCAATTGGCAAGTATCATTTAGCGCCGGAGTATGTGTATCACTTCGAGGACTATCGTAATCAAGGCGTGCAAGGGAATCGCAATTCCGTCCGCATGGCGTTGAATGCGAAGGAGTGGATTGCGGAAGACGACGATCGGCCGTTCTTTCTCTACTTCTGCACGAGTGATCCGCATCGTGGCGGCGGTCCTGATGGGTTCTCGAACCACAACGAAGATCCGAACTATTACCCGGGAGTGAAGCCGGTCAAATACCTTCCTGAAGAAGTCGTCGTGCCTGAATGGATGAACGATACTCTCGTCGCACGGAAGGAATTAGCCGAGTACTATCAGTCGATTTGTCGGATGGATCAAGGACTAGGAGTTTTGTTCGACGCCTTGGAAGAACTCGGGCACGCTGATGATACGCTCGTTATCTTTCTGTCAGACAACGGCCCACCTTGGCCGGCTGCGAAGACGAATCTCTATGAGCCCGGTTCCAACTTGCCGTTGATTGTTCGGCATCCGAAACTTGAACAGAAAGGTGTAAAAAACAACGCACTTGTGATGTGGACTGATATTGCACCGACAATCGCTGATTTTTGTGGGATTGGAGAATTCCAAGCACCACTTGTCCGACCACGCGAGAACACCGGCGAGCGGATCGAAAATGGCCCGAAACGCCCGTATGAGTTTCACGGTCGCTCATTTCTAAGCGTGTTGGGTGACGAAAATCCCAGTGGATGGAATGAAAACTATGCCTCGCATACGTTCCATGAAATTACAATGTATTATCCGATGCGAATGATCATCCATGAGGACTATAAGTACATTTTCAATATTGCCAGCCCCCTACCCTATCCGTTCGCCTCGGATCTTCAAAGGTGCCCCACTTGGCAGGAAGTGCTAGAGACGAATGCTGAGAATTATGGCAAGCGGTCGGTCTATAATTATATCAATCGGCAACGACACGAACTTTATGACTTAAAGACTGATCCGTCCGAGACAAATAATCTCGCGACCGACCCCGAGCATCAGGCGACGCTACAACGATTGCAACAGAAACTACAAGACTTCCAAGAACGCACTCGTGATCCCTGGCGTTCAAAGTGGGAATACGAGTGATGTCGTCTGAGTTTTAGTTTGTGACTGAGTACAGTTGCTGAGTCTTGATGTAGACTTCTACGCTTCTCGGGACGAGATAGCGGATACTTTGTCCGTTTGAGACACGTTCGCGAATGTTGGAAGAAGAGAGTTCAATTCCAGGAATAACAACATCACGGACTGATTGAGCAATTGTCGGACCGACAATGCTTTCAATATCGACGACGATATCGTCTCCCCGATTGACAGCCACGATCGTCGCTAACTCTGCAATTCGATCCGGGCGATACCACGTCGGAAAGTCACGGAGAGAGTCCGAGCCGATGAGGAAGTACAGTTGATCGTCGGGACATTCATCCGAGATCTGTTGCAGAGTATCGACTGAATAACTAGGACCTATGCGTTTCAACTCACGTCGGTCGATACGAAAATCGTTATGGCCGGCAATTGCTAATCTCAGCATCGCGTCGCGGTGTGTTGATTCCGTGACTTGCTGACCTAACTTATGGGGAGGATCACCCGCGAGAATAAACCAGACTTCGTCAAGTTCCAATTGCTCGCGGCACTGCTCTGCCAGCACGAGATGCCCCATGTGGATTGGATCAAACGTACCACCGTAAAGTCCAATCCTCATGGGTCAACGTCCTTTTTCGACCGGTTATTGATACGTCGGAAAATCTTTCGTGTGGGTGTCGAGTGACTAACGGGTTAGCAGTTATGGCCGATAGAACTTCACGAGATCCGATTTTAGCTTCTTCAGGCTGCCTTCGTTGACGTACATCATGTGGCCAGCCGGGTAGTATTTCATGGTGATATTCTCTTGCTGCGGTTTTCGCAGCATGAGGTGGCGGAACGTGTAGATCGTGCCATAGTACGGCGTCGCAAGATCATAGTAGCCACTCGCAACGAAGACTTTGAGGAACGGGTTCTCGGTCATCGCCGAACGAAGCGCTTCTGTCGAATTGACATAGCGGTTTTCGAATGGTTTATAACTCCAAGGGTGAACCTTGCTGCTGAGGATCTCATAAGGTTCGGACTTGGTCACGTTCAGTTCATTTCGGAGATAGTGATACATCGCCGAAGTGTATGCTCCGGACATGGCGGCACTACTTGGGTCGTAACTATAGGAGTCGCCAGCTGAGTCTTCATCTGCACCGGTATAGCGACTGTCGAGTCGGCCGACCGTCGTGTCTTGTCGACGCATCAGTTCTTTAGCGAATCTTGACATGCGAATGCGTAAGTTCGATTGCAGAACGTAGCGTCGGGAAAGTCCGGTGTAGTCTGCAACTCTCTCAGCGATTTCTCGTTTTTTGGCGTTCGCGAGACTATCACCCAAGAGAAGTGCTGTTGCATAGTCGCCAGCAGTGAACTCTTCGACTTCCTTCAAGAACTTGGACAATGGCAAGTCTTGATAGCGTTCGGGCAGTTGCTTGTGATACCAAGCGGTCGCTGCATAACTTGGTAGAAATGTGATATAGGGAAGATCGTTGTTTTCGGTGAATCGAATCGTTTGAAAATCGAGCACTGAAGAGATTAGTACGATCCCATTGAGTTCCAAGTAATATCGATCACGCAGTTTGTCGGCGAGGCCGGCGGCACGTAACGTCCCATAACTTTCGCCGCAAAGGTACTTCGGCGACTGCCAGCGATTATACTTTGTGGTGTAGTGATGAATGAACTGGCCCACGGAATCGATGTCTTCATTGTATCCGTGGAACTGCGATTTGTTTTCACCATCCTCCGGCCGACTGTAACCGGTGCTGACTGGGTCAATAAAGACGAGATCGGTGACATCCAATAAGGAGTGTGGATTCTCAACCAGTTTGCCAGGAACTGGTTCCGGCTTTGCTTCGTCATCAAGTTCCACACGCTTCGGCCCCAGCATCCCCAAATGCAGCCAAACGGAGGACGAACCCGGCCCGCCATTGAAACAGAAGGTGATCGGCCGTGCGGGGCGATCTTTCGGTTGGGGGACGACGTAAGAGATGAAAAAGACATTGGCTTTCGTCTTGCCATCGTCCTTCAGAAGCGGAAGTGTTCCTGCGGTCGCTTGGTAGGCAATCGACTGGCCACCGATTTCGGCGGTGTGTTCGGTTACTTGACGGGTGGGGTCTTGCTCGACATTTTCCTTGTCATCCACCGTCTCAATTTGCTGGGCCAGTTGAACCGCTGGCTTGTCTTTCGTACTTTGATCCTCTTGCGCAAAGGCGGGGGGACCAACGATCGATGTTAGAATGAGCAAGACGGCGGTCGACTTCAAAGTGTGACTCAACTTTTTCATAGTTCCAGGACATCCAAACGTTCAAGTGTCACTGCGGATGACAGTCGGAGGTAACGGTGCATGCTTTGATTGTGGTATCTTGCCCAAATTAACAACCGTGCGGGCTGACGAACAGGCAAACTCGAAAGTTTGAGTGACGCCGTGTCGTTTCCGGGTGACACTTGTGTCGGGGATCAGAAGGCGTGGAAACTCGCTGGTGTTGTGACCGACGGTTCGTTTGGACGTGACGATATTATTCGGTTTATTGGAATGTCGAGTTCGAATGGTCGCAATCCTGGGTATCTCCGCATTCTATCACGACTCGGCCGCCGCTTTGATTGTTGATGGCGAACTCGTGGCGGCGGCCCAGGAGGAACGATTTACCAGAGTCAAGCACGATGCCTCGTTCCCGACCCAGGCGATTGAGTACTGTCTCTCACAAGCCGGTGTTTCAAAGGGGGAACTGGATTGGGTCTGCTATTACGAAAAACCGTGGTTGCGGTTCGATCGGATCTTGGAAACTTACCTGGCAGTGGCACCCCGTGGATTTGTATCGTTCGCTCGAGCAATGCCCAGTTGGCTCAAACAGAAACTTTGGGTTCGACGAAGATTGTCCCGACTCGTTGCCCGCTCCGCGCGGAATTCGTTGGTTTTTGCTCGACATCATGAATCCCATGCTGCCAGTGCGTTCTTCCCGTCACCCTTTGATGAGGCAGCGATACTCACGATCGATGGTGTGGGTGAGTGGGAAACCGCGACGTGGGGTATCGGTCGTGCCAATCGGATCGAACTCCGACAGTGTTTACGATTTCCCCATTCGTTGGGCTTATTGTATTCCGCGTTTACATCGTACTGTGGATTTCGTGTGAATTCCGGCGAGTACAAGTTGATGGGGTTAGCACCTTTCGGAAAACCTATTTACGCAGACCGCATTCGAACCCACATCATCGACGTGAAAGACGATGGTTCCTTTCGACTGGATTTGTCGTACTTCCAGTTCACGCATGGACTGCGAATGACGTCTCGAAAGTTTCACCGATTGTTCGGAGGTCCACCAAGACGGCCCGAATCCGAGTTGAGCGAACGGTTCAGGGATATTGCTGCTTCGATTCAGTTGGTGCTGGAAGATGTGGTGCTTCGGATGGCACATACGCTTCACGCGGAAACCGGCCTGAAGTCTCTCTGTCTGGCGGGCGGTGTCGCATTGAATGCCGTTGCGAACGGGCGAATCTCACGCGAGGGACCATTCGAAAATCTTTGGATTCAACCCGCTGCCGGGGATGCAGGTGGAGCTCTTGGGGCTGCGTACTGGGTGTGGCATCAACTGCTCAATCATCCGCGAGTACCCCAGGGAAACGATCGTCAGGCTGGTTCACTATTGGGGCCGAAATTCTCTCGGTCGGAAGTCCGGCGGGCTCTTGATGACTCGGGGCTTGTCTATCAGGAGTTCGATTCCTTTGACCAACTTTGTGATCGAGTTGCAGAGTTGCTGTCGCAGCAGCGTGTCGTCGGCTGGTTCCAAGGGCGAATGGAGTTTGGGCCACGGGCTTTGGGAAATCGGAGTTTGTTGGCCGCTGCAGATCATCCCGATATGCAAAGGAAACTCAACGAGTGCGTCAAACGTCGGGAGAACTTTCGCCCCTTTGCACCGGTCACTTTGGAGAGTCTCGCGGAAAAGCATTTCGAGATTCAAGAGAATACCAAGTATCCTTATATGCTTGTCGTCGTTCCTACGCGCGGGGACCGATTCCCGGCGACTACACATGTCGATGGTTCCGCTCGCTTGCAGACGGTCGATGAATCCGCCAATCCCGAACTGGCAAAGTTGCTGCGTGCCTATCACGAACGCACGGGTTTGTCCGTTTTGGTCAATACGAGTTTCAACGTGCGTGGCGAGCCGATCGTATGCACACCAAGCGATGCCATTCGTTGTTTCCAAGAAACCGCGGTGGATGTTCTCGCGATCGATCGATTCCTGATCACAAAGCCAACTCGTACGGAGTCGTCTTGCTGATGAACCCGTCACCGACAAAAATCGAACTGCGTGTCTTCGCCGGTGGACTCTTGATTCTTGCGGGGATTCTTGGGTTTGTCAGCCCATCTTGGCTTCCCGATCCCGGACGACAGTTGGTGATGTGGCTACTGATAGTGTCTGGATTGCTTGGGCTTGTCTGTCCGGCCATGATTCGGGGGATCTATCGGGCGTGGATGTTCATCGTCTTGCCGATCGGGTGGTTGGTATCGCATCTTGCGATGGCCGTGATTTACTTCCTGGTGATCACTCCCATTGGCGTGTTGCGTCGACTTGTCGGAGCCGACCCGCTGAGCATCCGCGAATCGAAGACGTTGGACTCGTATTGGGAATCAATTCGTCGAGAGGATGACCCGAGTCGGTCGTTTCGCCAATATTGACCGTTTCACGGGTTTCTAGATTAGCGAGGACGTGAAAATGTGTTGGTTTTCCGCTGATCACGAGAGAGAAGCCGGTACGATCGATTGTGAACTACTCATTGTTAAATATTCGTTCTACGAAATTCGAGTTCTAATGATTTTAAAGTGCAATGACGGAATCTAGCGAACAATTATTACTTAGCGAACTCTGTGCCGGGCGACGGCGGTGGTTGATTCGTCAGAGCAGCGGTGTGTTCCAACATGAATTGACGAGTCGCCCCGCGGGGATCTTGTGTGGTTCGTTTAATCCGCTCCATGAAGGCCATCTGCGACTTCGCGAGGTCGCAGAGCAGATATTAGGCGGTGACGTCTGGTTTGAATTGACCGTCACCAATGCAGACAAGCCGCCTTTGGACCCCACCACCGTGCGGATGCGGTGTCGCCAATTTGTATCGCACTCTGTGCTGCTGACAAACGCGGGCACCTTTCCGAGCAAGGCGGATGATTTACCGAATACCGTGTTTGTCGTCGGATTCGACACGGCGAAGCGGATCTTGCAACCGCGTTTCTATGGAGACTCTTTCGCTCGAATGTCGACGGCGTTGGAGCACTTTCGTCGGTCTGGCTGTTCGTTTCTTGTTGCAGGACGGCGTCATGACGAAGGATTTGGAACGCTGACGACGCTACGAGTTCCTGAGCAATTTTGTGATATCTTTCGCGAAATTAGGGAATCAGAATTTCGCGTGGATATTTCTTCGACGGAATTGCGAGACCGTGATCTTGGCCTGTCGGACGATGATTGACGACGTGTGCTAGGCTGCGTCTTCTTCGGCCTTCGGTTTTCTTTCCGCTGATGGTTTTGGCACTCGGCGGTTGAGGTTGAGGCCACTGTCTTGCAGCGGGTCATGAGTATCGAGAGACTTTTCGGATTTGTACCGAATCGGCAATTTGACCGTAAATGCCGATCCTTTGCCGAATTCACTTTCCAAAGAGACTTCACCGCCGAGCAATTTGGTGAGTTCCATCACAATCGACAACCCAAGCCCGGTTCCGCCGTACTCGCGGGTCATGGTGTCACGTTGACCGGGGGCGGATCGTCCTTGTCGGAATTTTTCGAAGATCGTTTCCTGGTCTTCAAGAGGAATCCCGACGCCGGTGTCTTCGACGATCACTTCGAAACTCGGTGCCGATTCTTCGAGCACTTCTACATCGTCCGCTAGCCGCGCCGTGACACGTACACGACCACCCTCGGGGGTAAACTTGATGGCATTCGACATCAGGTTATTGAGGATCTGCTGAAGTTTGCCGGAGTCTTGCCAAATCTTGGGTAGGTCGTTCGCGATTTCCGTCGTAAGCGCGATATTCTTTTTCTCAGCCACGACGGCCAACGCCGCAACTTGGCGTTCGATGACATCTCCAACGATAAATTCGGAGGGTTGAACATCCATCTTTCCGCTTTCGATTTTGGCGAGATCAAGTAAATCGTTGATCAATGCCATCAATTCGCGACCGGACTTCTGAATGTTTCCGACAAAACGGTCCTGCTTTTCGGTGAGGTTCTTGGCACCGGCGAGCACATCGGAAAAGCCAAGAATACTGTTAAGTGGCGTACGGAGTTCGTGACTCATCGTAGCCAGGAACTCGTCTTTGAGTTTGTTGGTTTCGTAAAGCGAGAGGTTCGCCTGGGCGAGTTCGTCGGCTTTTTGACCGAGGTTGTCGTTGGCGTCGCGAAGCTCGTCCTGCACGGTGGTGAGGTGGCGTAACATTCGGTTGAACGCGTGACTCAGTTCTTCGAATTCGTCGCCGGTCCGAATGTCGGCTCGCAAATCGAGTGTGCCCCGGGCGATCTCATCGCTCACATCTTTCAAGTGCAACACCGGTTTGACGATGACGTATCTTACAATCACATAGGCCGCGAGCATCGCCAGAAACGCCGTCACGATGGCTGTTGCCAGCAGAACTGCATTGTTCCAAGCGAGTGCTTCCTCGGTGCTGTTGAGCGGGAACATGACTTCCGCCATGCCCATCAAATCGCCGCGTTGCAGCTTCGGTTCCCATTCGCGGTGACAGGTCACGCAAGATTGTTCCGCACGCACCTCACGATAGTACGTGTACTTACCGGCATCGCGGTCGATGTCGATAACTTCACTTTCGCCGCGATTGATCAAACCCCAGGCATCGTAGCCGGCAGAACTTCCCGGAGTTCGGAAGTTTTCGGCGCGATCCGTGGCTTTCGTGGACTCATCCGGCTTGCGTCGGGTGAAGTAAAAGTTCCACGTGTACCCACGAAGGTCTTCGGGTTTCAGCGATGTCGCCAATTCGTCGATCAGCGGTTTGATTTCGTCGCTTTGCTCGAAATGCTTCCAGTGGGTTTCCAGAATCATCGGGGTGATCAGCATTCGCCCCGTAAATTGGTTCTGCTCGTAGATGAGATTGGCGTTCAGACGCGCGTACACGTAGAAACTGCCCGTAATGAGCAGCATCAAACCACCCCCGAACAGGAAGCGGCACTTCCGTTCGAGGCTGGTCTCGCCAAGAAGTCGTTTGATGGTCCGGTACGACATGCCCGTACTAGACCATGTCAGCCGCGAATTTGTCTAGAGAAGATTGGAATTTTCTGCGGCATCACCAACCACAAAATTGTCGGTCAGGATGAGCGTGACGAATTCCACAAACGGACACGACTTGCGTCAGCCACAGCCTGACCGTCAGGATCAATGAGCTGGCGGCGGGCTGGTCTGGACGGCTCGGTTGCGGAAGAGGAATTCGGTCAGGTTCCCTTCGTGCGGTTGCATCCAGTTAATCTGCATTGTCTTGATGCGACCCAGGTTCAGGCGATCAATGTTCGTAGCGTCGAGCAATTCCTGCTTCCACTTTTCGTCGTCGGTGATAGCAGTGCAGATCAACGTGGTTTTGATCTTCTTGATCATGTCTTTCTGCGGACATTCCACGACCGAAGCAAATGGGAACATGTATTCCGTGTTCGCCAAAAATGCATCGGGGCTTTCACAATGCACGATGGTCGGTCGTAGGAAGTCGTATCGCTCGTTTTCAACAAGTCGACTACCATCGCGGTACTTTGCAGTGACTTCCGTGACGCCTGGTTCGGCGAGTTTTTCTTCAATCTGATTGTGCATCGCCTCGGCGACGCCTTTGGTCGTGAAGGCAGCCAATAGAGATTCAGGATCAGTCATCGGTTTGGGAGCGATGGGGCCAAGCCGTTCGGCCAATGCCTCGGCAATTTCACGACCGTGACGAGGCGTCCAGATGCCGGATGCGTTGATACAACTTCGCCCAGAGTTGGCGAAGACACTGTCGGCCAGGACGTCGATGAAGTCTTCCCATTGATCGACCGAATCTTCGCCGATCAGAATCTTTGAGAACCCCGGTCCGTGCGCCTGCACACGTGGGTCGCCGTGATATTGTTCGACGGTCTGAGCACTCCCAAAGATCATGGAGCGGTCGCAACATTCCATGACGGCTTGTCCGCAGTCGCGGGCACCCGGGTAGAGTCCCCAAACTTCGGCGGGAATGCCGGCTTCAGTCATGGCGGCGAACATACGGTATGGAGTCCACGGTTCCTGTGAACCGGGTTTAAGGACCAACCCCATTTGCAGCGGAATCACAGGTAACCAAAGGGTATGCACACCGGGTGAATTGTTCGGAAGAACGGCACCCAAGACCGGTGCGGTCGCTTGATAACTCACCGTGACGCCACGGCCTTCTTCACCATAACCGCGGGTGAGAATATCTAACGGCAAACCACGCGTGAGGGCTTCCAAAACTTCCTTCATTTTACCGAGGACGAACGCGTTCTTCCGCATGTTGAACGCACACATGTGCTCGGGCAACCCGGTTGTCGCGGACTGAATTCGACAGAACTCTTGGGGCGTTTGCGTGCCATTGCCAAGTGGCAAGGTGGCTTCCATATAGAGTTCGGCGGCCTTCTCACAGAGTTTGCACAACTCCTCGATCGAGAATTGTCGCAAGACTTCGCGAGCCTTCTTCGCCTTACGATTATCCATCTTGATCTGACCGCCAACGGCCTGATTCATCCGGGCCAGTTCTTCGCCCGTCTCAAAATGAACAACAGGTGCTTTCTCGGTCGACTCGTGCGGTTGACCCCAACGGATAACAGGAATTTCTAGCATGATTTTTTAGGGGTTAGGATTTCGGGATTCGGGGTTGGGGTTTCGGGATTAGGATGAAAGTCGATGCTCCAAGGCGCATCGAAGACGAGTCAACATTCGTCCAACTTCGTCAGTACGTTTTCGAATTTCGTCGATCGCGTCCGTTGTTGTATAGTTGAGACGAACTGCGAGTTCCAAGTGCGTATCGAGTTCGCTGAGCGACCCGGCCGCGATGGAAATAAAACTAAGATATGCTTTGGTGGTGTGGCGACCATGACCTTCTGCGATGTTGGCGGGAATGGAGACAGCCGCGCGTTGTAGTTGCGAGGACAAACCGTAGTTTTCGGATTTAGGAAAAGAACCTGTGAGGCGATAGCACAACACGACCAACTCAACAGAGACTTGCCAAACACGCAAATCTCTGTGATTCCTAATGTTTTCGTTGGAGTGGGTGGATGCCATAATTCTTCCTCACCCCCAAACCCTAGTCCCTAATACACCCCGACTGTTGTCGTTTTCGCGAAGACGTGGAATGGGCGGGTGCCGCTGATGCCTTCCCAGGGGAATTTCTTGCAGGGGGCTTCGCGTTCGCCTTCGTCGCGTTCCATGAAGCCGGGGATGAAGAGTTCGTCGGTCAGGGTGTAGAGTTTTGCGCGACCTGTACCGCCGACATCGACGACTTGGTTGTAGTCATCGAAATCAACCACTTCGACTACAGCTCGTGGTTGCGGAGCGTAGTAGGTGATTTTGTAATTGTCAGCAGGATCGAACGGTTTGCCACAGGCAAGACCCATCAGCGTGTTGCCGTAGGTTGGAGTGATGTAAACATCCGGCCCTAGCAACTCCTCCATACAGAACTTGTACCAGTCGGGCTTGAACTCGGTACCGCCGCCGAAGATCCCGGTGATGCCCTCGTCCGCGATACTGGAATCGTTATCGAAGAGTCGCATGGCGAGCGATTCGAGTAGCTTCGGCGTTGTGAACATACACTTGATGTCGTGCCCAGCGGAAAGCACGGTAATCGCCTGATCGATAACGTGCTCTTGATAGGCTTTGGCTTCGTCAACTTTGCCCTTCTTTAGCAGTTTGACGACGTAACGTGGATCCAAGTCGACGCAGAAACAAATTCCGCCACGATATTGAGCAAGGTGTTCGACCGCCAACCGTAACCGTCGCGGACCTGACGGACCCAACATCAACCAGTTCGAACCTTTCGGGAAGTATTCATCCGGAAGCGTGTGGCTGAACACTTCATAGTCGATGAAGTGATCCCGCACGACGCAGCGACTTTTCGGAATCCCTGTCGTGCCACCGGTCTCGAAGACATAACGTGGTTCGTTATGCAAGCTCTTCGGCAAGAAACGATCGACCGGTCCGCCGCGAAGCCAATCGTCTTCGAAGAGCGGAAATTTCTTGAGGTCATCGAAGCAGTTGACATCGGTCATAGGATCGAAGTCGTACGTCTTCGCCTTTTCCAACCAGAACGGAGCCCCGTTTTCCGGGTGAAAATGTTTGTGAACGATATCTACGGTATGAGCATCGAGCTGCTCACGAGCGGCGGCAACTTTTTGGTCAAGAGTGTCAGACACGGTCGGCTCCAGGCAGGCAAAGTCGTTTGAGGCGAGGAAGGGGGCTTCCGTTTGCTGAAAGGTCGCATCGATTGACAACAGACGGACATCCAGCGGTCACGGAGTACAACTTTGGGATCATCTTAGACATTGCCAATGCGTTTTCCAATCGACCGGCCAATTTCCCTAGGATGGGAAGTCGCCTTTCGGTCAGGTGCATTCGTGTGCCCGTCTCACTAAAGTGGCAATCGTTGTTGACTCGATTCTCGTATCTGCAAATTGGTGGCTAATCGTGATCGTCCGTCCAAAGACAACCTGGTTTCGCCTCCTGTTTTCTTTGCAGGGGAGTATTCTCGTCAAAACTTGGAAACGGATTCTCTTCGTGACGGTCCTTTCCTGCCTGGTGACGTATTGGTTCTGGGTACGCCCCGGCCAAGAATTGAGCCTAACACCCCTTCCCTTCCAACTGATCGCAGTCGCGTTGGGGATTTTTCTCGGTTTTCGCAATAACGAAGCGTATGACCGGTTTTGGGAAGGTCGACAGTTGTGGGGACGGATGGTCAACGTCTCGCGAAGCTTCGCTCGACAAGTGACGATGTTAGTCGATCCACTTCGCGAACATGACGAGACGGAGCTTGCGGCATTCCGTCAGGATGTGATCCGCCGCACCATTGCCTATGTTCACGCGTTTCGTCATCGACTCCGGGATAGCGATCCGTATCCGGAGCTCGAAGGGTACTTAACGCCGGAGGAACTCACCGCGCTTCGTGGGCATACAAATGTGCCCATCGGGATCCTGCAAAACATCGGTGAACGCTTGCGGCTGGCTTATCGGAATCGCTGGATCAGCGAATTCCATTTGCCGATTTTGGAAGCCAGTCTGACAGAAATGACGTCGGTGCAAGGTGGTTGCGAGCGAATCAAAGCGACGCCGATACCCTTTGCCTATACAGTGCTCATCCACCGAATTGTCGCGGCGTACTGCTTCGCACTTCCATTCGGCATTTACGACAGCGTGCATCAACTGACGCCAGTGGTTACGTTTTTGATCGCGTATGCATTCTTTGGGCTAGATGCCATTGGGGAAGAGATCGAAGAACCGTTCGGAATGGATGCGAACGACTTGTCTCTGAACGCGATTTGTCGCACCATTGAAATTGATCTTCGGCAGATCCTTGCGGAAGACGATGTGCCGTCTCCGTGGACTGCCGAAGATGCTGTGCTGACGTGATCGGTTTGCGAGTCGACCTCGCGACTCACTTAGAATCCAACCGGAATCCATTGTTGCCCCTGCGGAGCCTGCATCGTCGCCGTCGGTTGGGCTTGTCCGCCTTCCATTGGCATCGGTTGGGTGTTCATCGGCATTGGATTCATGGGCATCGGATTCATCGGCATCGGTTGGATGTTTCGATTGTCCATTGGTGTGGGCATCTGTTGACTCGGAACCGGATGCGGTGCCGGAGCAAACTGCGATGGAACGGAATCTTGAGGCATTTGGAATTGATCCGGCATCGTGGGCATTGGTTCCTCATAATACTCGGTCATTTCCGGTTGAAAGATTTCTGGATAGGAAGGAACCGGTGCACTCGGGATTTCGCTCGGGCCACAATCTCCGGTTGGACAGCCTCCTCCGTAATTCATGACTGGCGGCGACGAGAAAACTTGTGGTGCCATTGCCGTCTGCGATGGAATCATTTGGGTCGTGATGGGGGTGCCGATGGACGGTGGGGCCATGGCGGTCTGCCCGCTCGAAATGCCGGCAACTGGTTGGGACGAAACGATCTGACCCTGCACGAACCCCGTTGGAATCGTTCCGCGAAACACACCGGGCGTCAGACCACCACCGCCGGGAATCACTGGGGGAGCACACATCCCGGTCGAACAAGGAGTTGGTGGGCAAGGTGTGGGAGGACAAACGGTCCCCGGTGTGCACGTTGGTGGCAACGGAATCGGTGACAGCGGTCTGCAAACTGGTGCACCAACCGGGCCACAAGCCGGGACGATCGGCATCATTGGACGGGGCTGAGCACATTGCATCGGAGGCAATCCCGCCGGTGTAACCACACAGGCTCCGTCACCGCATGAGAACAGCTTCTCTAACAAGCAGTCGTCATCATCGCAGTCTTTTCGACACGTAATGCCACCGCCATAATACGCTTGAAGACAACCGAGTTCTCCGGTGTGAAGGCAAGAACAGCCTGCGGAAACAGCCGTTAGCAACAGTCCAAGTTGTAATTGCAAAATGCGTTTCATTGTTCATCCCTGACGAACGCACGAAGTGCGATAGAACGCGACAACATCCCATCGGGAATGCGACGCTTGAATGTTTTTTCCTCGCTACAGGAAGAATCGTCCAGGAAGCTGGGTCAACTTTAACGCTCCGGCCCAAAAATTCGGATTTTTTCACTCTTTCACGCCGGTTTGACTGAAGACTTGATGTGTTAAGCATTTATGATGACCGGAAAATTCGCGCCCGAAGTGGACTTTTGGCGGATTGGCTTGCAAACTTTCTCCAGCGACTCAATGATTGCTCTCTTTTCTCACGGATGGCAAATGATCGAGACATTCCAATATCGCATTCAACCCGCAATCATCGAGTTGCACGAGACGTTGGTTGCACAGATGTCCGATTGCTCGCTCGCCGACGCACTCGGCAGCGAACTGAATCATCTTCGTGGCGACGGAACTGGTCGCTCAATCGTGTTGCTGTCGGTGATGAACGATGTCCTGCGGATGAACGAAATCGCGTTGGGCTCGAACCCCAGTCAACATCGGCAAGTTCTCGACGCAATTCTTCCGTTCTGCCAATCGGCTGCCAAAACGTTCGCAGCGAAAGGGCTCGACCATTATCAGCCATACGCCGAATTAGAATTGGATTCGATCGAGGAGTTCCTCGCGTTTTACCGATCATCACGGCTGCCGTTCACGGGGGAATCGCCCGTGACGCAATGGAGCGGCCTGCAAATCTGCCGAAACGTCGCACTCCACACCAATGATGTCAGTGTCGTCGACGCCTATGAGGGGCTGATCGAGACCGTTATCGAGTTCTGGGAGGAAAACGGCCTCCCACATAGCAACTCGTCGGAAATCGCGGCGTTGAACGAGTTTCTGAGCGATAGCTGCGAAGACATTCGCGACGATCTCGGAGAGGTTCCGTCACCCAGCGGGAAAACGTCGCACGAATTCCGAGATATTGACTCGGAACGGAGCCGACTCGTTGCCTGGCAAGAAAAGCTCAAACGGCAACAAAACGAGATCGCCGCTGTGCGAGCGAATCTGCATAATCAATATGCCGAGCTACGGAACCGCGAAAATCAGTTGCAGGAGATTCAGAAACAGCTCGCCACAGAGCGAATGCAACTCAAGGAACAAGCCGCTCGGCTACAAGCCGACAGAGAACGCTTGGCAATCGATCAATCTGCATTGGCGATTCAACGTCAGAAAGTCGAAGAGAAGCAGGAACTCTTCGATAAACAAGCGGGCACGTCTATTAGTCGTTCGATTGAAAGTGAACGGGCCGCATTGTGGAAAGATCGCGAGGAATTGGCTCTCGAACGGGATCGCCTAGCAGCAGAAAAATCCCAATTGGAGCAAGATCGCGAAGCATTCGAGCGCGAGCGATTCGAGCAATCGCACCGAGAATCGACCGTTGCGGAATCATCGACTGCCAAAAAATCGAATGGTTTGACCAGCGATTCGAGCATTGAGGAAGCCGATGAAATTGCTGAACTGGATTTCGTATCGATCCTGACATCCGCTGCGCAAATTGGTGATTTGTCAACCGTTCAATCCACACTCGACCGGCTGCCTGAGGAGTCGTGCGATGATCTGCATTGGGGCAACCGGGAATCCAACAACGCCGTGCTCGCTGCGACGGTTGGCAACGATGCCGAAAAATTCGATTCCATCGTCACACTATTGGCCAGCACCTGCCCCGATTGCGTCCGGTCTGTCTTTTCCACCCTCCTGCAGATCTTGCGTGACGTCAGTTCACCGCCATCGGCGCGTCGTCGAAGTGCGATTGCGATCGGGTGTCTCGGATCAGACGCGAACCACGCAATTTCAGCCCTCTTTGGAGTCCTCGAAAGTGAGGACCGTTCCGTTTCGCTCGCCGCGAGTGAAGCAATTGCCAAGATTGACCTCGCGACGGTAGAAACAGAAGCGATACCGTATCTCACGACGATCCTGCAGCAATCAGGATCAGCGTCGCAGAGTCAGGTATGGACGGCTAATCTGTACGCCGCCCGTGCTGACTTATATCGCCTGAGCAATCAACCCCGTCGAGCCTTGGACGATTACGAAGAGAGTTTGAAACATCGTCCGAATGCGTCTCAACGGGACGTGAGATTTTGTGAGGAAATGCGAGACGTGTTGAAAAATTTGACAGTCGACACGAAACGGACGGCTCGAACTTGACACCAAAGCGAACCCCTGATACGTTTCGGTTCTCCAGTGAAGGGACAACGTCCCACCCAAACGGGGGATTAGCTCAGTTGGGAGAGCGTCTGGCTGGCAGCCAGAAGGTCAGGGGTTCAAGTCCCCTATCCTCCACTTTGTCACCTTGTGACACTTGGCGACAAACTATGCCTAAGTCCTTGCTTTCGTTAGGACTTGGGCTTTTTTCTTGCGCGGATGCAGTGCCATCCGCTGCCACCTGTTGCCCCTCAGAGACGCCCGAAATGCAGCGCATTTGCAGCGCGGGTAGATTCTCAATCGCTCGGGCCTGGTCCGCCAAACCGATATGGGTGTAACGCATCGTCATTTTGACATCGGAGTGGCGAGCCAGCTTTTGGGCTTCCGGCAAAGTGGCACCATTGCGGAGCAATTCTGTGATGTGAGTGTGACGACCGGCGGCATGAAAGTCGGCAATTCCCTGATCGGTCTCATACGGAATGCCGACACGTTCGAGATCTTTCTTGACCATTAACCAGGTTTTCCGTCTTGCTAGCTTCGGAAACAAAGGGCCGTCGATTTCGCTGAGCCAATCCTTCAAGAGTGGCACCAAATCGGAGTGAAGTGGCAGCGTGTCCTTTTTTCGATGCTTTGAGCTTGCAGCCGCCACGGTCAACGTGGGTGGATTTCCGTCGAGATCGAAGGAATCTTTGGTCAGGCTCCCGAGTTCTTTCCTTCGCAGGCCCGTCATGTATGCCAGGATGTAAATCCGCGCTCGCGTTTCACCATCGAAGCATTGGATTTTCTTCTCAGATGAACGAGCCGAATTGACCAATTTAGCGAATTCCTCGCTCGACAATGCTCGCCGTTGATGCCGGACATCAACCTGCTCATTCACCCTCTCGATCGCCAATAACGGATTGCTCAGCGACCTTCCGGTTGCCACACACCAATTGAGAAAGGTCTGGACTGTTTGCAGATAGTGATTGGAGGTTCGCGGCCCAAGTCCGGCCTGCCGTCGTGCGCGCAGGTAGGTCTCGATGGGTTCAGGTTTGAAGTCGGCGAGCTTCTCGAAGCCACATCCTTCGATCACTTTGTTCAAACGTCCTCTGACATGCAGAATATACTGCGACGAGCATTCGGAAATACTTTCCTCGAATGCGGCGACGTGCGAAGCCAAGGGAGCATTGCGTTGCTCGCTGTACTTTTCGGCTTCGACGTCGATCAGACCGCTTCGCCTGAGTCGTGCATCGTGTTCTAGTCGGGCAGCCAGTTGCTCGCTCAACCCTTTGTCCGTGAAGCCTTTGACAGTTTTCCGCTCACCAACGTGATCCAAATATTGGATCGTGTACGGCGTGCCTTTTTTGCGGTTCCGTTTGAAAATGGAAGCCATCAGTCGTTCCTCAGGTTCGGTTGGTTTTCGGACAGCCTTGTTCGATCCATGCTTGGACGACTTGCCGGGACCATCGCACGCTGCCACCGAGACGGATGGCGGGCGGGAGTTGGCCTTGGCTGCGTAGTCGCCAGAGGGTTCGCGTGGAGATGTTCAAGATATCAGCGAGTTGGTCCGCTGTGATCATTTTCAGGACCGGCTCCGAGGAGGCAACCGGCGGATTCGAGTCAGTCATCAAATTTCTCCGATTCAATTTAGATGGCGATAATTGTCCCCAAAACGGTGTGGATGGTTGGGTTTGTCCCCGCATAAACGGTAGTAGGTCAGGAATCGCGGGATTCCGCCGAAAACACGAAAACCCTACGCATAATCGGTACCCCTAACCTGCGCATGAACGGTACCCCCATCCTTTAGACTCCCTTTAGAAAGAATCCTGTAGAGGGTCCGGCAGGACTGTGGACAACACGATCGTTTTCGGCTGAGATGGACAAAACGAGCTTTCAATCGATTCGCATTCAGGGGGAACAAGCGGACGACTCCGAGACCCAGATTTCGAGTTCCGAGAAATCGGCAACAAGTTTTTGTCTCCAAGTCCGCTTTCGAGTCCCAAGGGCAAACTTTTGATGTTCATCCGCTCAAAACTTCATTGCATCATCTGAGTAATGATGTTTTTCTTCATGGCTTCATCGGCTCATCAACCCCTTGGTAGCAATGATGCGATCTACCGGTCTTCATATGAGTTGGTTTGACCCAATGTGATCCGTCCGTCCGGTGTCCGCTGAAACTGCGGGGCGGCGAGAGTTTCCTGGAATCGCAACGAAAACCCACTCAGGCTTTTCCCGCCGTCCTCCCGCAACGTCTCTTTGGCCAATTCTTCGAGTTCCATCTCGCTCAGACTGCCATTGTCGCTGAGCAATCCGGTGAGGATCGTGCGGACGTCCTCCTGAGTCGCACACGGTTTCCTCGAGCGGCTGGCTTTGCGTTTGCCGCCGCCGAGGGCTTTGAGCGCCGCCCGGATCCGGGTGGATTGTTCCTGAACAGCCGCCAATTCCTCCTTGAGTTGTTGGGCTTGCTCTTCGAGCGGTGCCAATTGCTCGGTCAGGGTTTGTTCGATGTCGGCAATCGTCAAGTCCATAGTTCTTGGTTCCTTAGAATGCCATTGGGACGGTGAGAGCAATTCGCTGTTCACCGAGTCGGGTTCTGTCTCGCGGAGGTGCGTCAATTACGGGTTATTCCGCATCCACTGCGGACACAGACGACCGCCATGCGGTCTAGCGATCCAAATCCTGTTCGTGTTCCCGCCATTGATTGAAGCGTTCGGTCATCCGCTCGTCGAAGTCGTCGCGGTCGGGCTCCGGTTCATCGAGATACTGCTGGTACTCCGCGCCCGCTCCCGGCACTTCATCGACGGATCGCAAGTCACGGAAATCGTCTTCGGCGGTCCGCTCGTGTTGTTGGGCCTCGCGGATCGCCTGCTGGGTTTCGGCATCCAATTCCTGCTGCACGTCGATTTCAATCGTGCCAAAGGGCGTGGGAGCCATCACCCGGTTGGGATCATGCACCGGCCGTGGTGGATCGAAATTCAACTCGTCCAGGTCCTCACGATCGGGATTTTGTTCGATTTGCTGCGCAGCATCCGGTTCGGATGGCGGTTGCTGATCGCGAAACGCGTCGCCCATGTGAGGAGCGTTCGGAAAATCGGGGGAAGCCATGTCGGTGACCTTTCAACGAAGAAAACAAAACGGACGTGTGATTAGAATTCATCCACTAGGTCGGCCAACGGCAGACCTCGGAGCCGGAGCCCTTCCTTGGTCTTGATCGGTTTGTGAGCCAGCCGTTCGAGCCGCATTGGCTGACCGGCGTACGGCAGGCAATACTGCAGGGGTGATGTCGGGTCCAATTCCCGCTTGATGTCCTGCGGCGAGACCAACGGATATCGTCCCCGATGGTCCTCACGTTCGCCGAGTTGCTTACACAGTCTTTCGGCCGTGTCGGTATCCGTGACGCCGTAGTACCGTTCGGTAGAACTGCTGCAAATCTCATGGGCGGTTTGCTCGCCAACGGTTGTTACCAAGGCCGGGTAATTTTGGAGGTAAAGGTTCAATTTGATCCCGAAGCTCCGCAGCACCATTGAGCCGGAAGCGATCTCATCAATGCCTTTGCCGTACTGCCGGTACTCATCTCCGACAAAAATGATGGGTGTTTTGGGTCGGGGTTGGCTTTTGAGTAGACTCAAGGCGAGCGTAATGTGCGTTTGCATGTACGGTGTGGCTTCGTTCGGAGCCAGACTCGGTTGGATCAAAAACACCGAGAGCGGATGCTGCTCGTCCCCGAGTTCGCGATAGCTGAAGTCCGACGGCCGGGAGAGGTGCTCCCGCATCAGCATCACCCACCGCAGGGCGTTGCGAATTTCCGCATTGATGGCCCCAAACGCTTTTTCGCCAAGGTCATCGACGGCCGAGGCCCCGGCTTGGACGATGCCGCCCAGGGCGTTGATCTTTCGCATCGCCAGCATCGTGCGGCGGAAACGGTCGGGATCGCACCGGCCCTTGTCATCGATTCCGAGTAGCAGATCGGCCACATGTGGCAGTGTTTGCTTGGTCGGATCCTTCTCGGTGAGTTTGACGAAGCCGATGCCCGCGGCCAGCAACGCTCGTGTGGTGTTCTGCCAGAAAGGGTCCGAGGCTTTTTCATTGACCGGCACACTGGCAGTCGCAACTGCGAAGATCAGTGACGCGGCATTCGGATGCCGGATATCGATGTCCGAGAGAATATTATGGGCCGACAACCGACCGGCCTTGGCGTAGACCGATGAGCCTTCCGGGTCGAGCAACATCGACCGTCCGCGGGGAATGTGTTTCTTGACCTGCGTGATCCCCCGGACATCGACGCCGGGATTGCGGCCTCGGCCTTCGTTGCCGAAGGCAAATTGCGGATCCGATCGTCGTCCGATCAAGGCCTCCGCGATGTCGGTCTTCACACTGGCCGCGATCATGCTGCCGGAATGCAGGCAGCCGTTGACGATGATGTCGAACGATTTGCCGCCACCAGTGCAGCAAAAATGAATTTCCGAGACCGGACTATCGATCCAGATCGCGCGCGACCGGAGCGTCGACTCCGGCAAGGTGCGTCCGATGTATCGTGCCGACGAGAGATAACCCGCCGTCGGATGCATCTTGCTCTGCCAGGATGCGGACAACTTGCGAGCTTGATACGCACCGGCGAAGTCTTCGACCGGTTTGCCCCCACTCAAAAATTGCCGGATTACGAACGAGGTCGCTCGCAATCGCTCGATAACATCCGGCAATAAAAACACGAACAACCCGAGGGCCGCCGGAATGACCGCCGACCAGGGATATCGGGCCGTCAATCCGCAGAAATGCAAACAGCCGTAACCGATGGCGGTCAGTCCCACTCCCAGCATGCCGGCGAAGAGTTTGCGGTAGGCGTAGAACCGCAACAGCAGTCCCAAACCACGCAAACCCCGCCGGATGATCCCGATCACGACCAGGATCACCGCTCGCGCTGCCAATAAGGCGGCGAAGAACAAGCCGACCAGACCGAGCGTGCGGACCCGCGGATCGGAGGAATCCTGCGATCGCAGACTCAATCCACCGATGATCGCAGCCCATACGAGACTGCCAAATGCATCAGCGAATTCGGACGGCTTGTTCGACGAGGACATCAAATCACTCCCAAGTGAGACTGACCAACACCATCGGTCACGACAAATCACGGTCTAGAACACGACACGGTGCCAGTGCGAACTTTGAGCACGCGGGACGTCGCGAGGATTGGCATTCGGGTGCAAGCGAAATACACGTTCTTCCCGCCGTCCGTGCAGCACCCGGATGAACCGCACTGTGGCCGGCTTGCGACTGCTGTAGACGTGGACCCAGACCGTCAAATCCTGCCACCGATTGTGGTGGATCCGAGCCCACTCCCAATTCTGATAGTTCGAACCATCACCGGAGATCGTTCCGCTGCTGGTAACGTCACGGAACAACTGGCCGAAGCCGGTTTCCTTCTGCCGGTAATACAGTTCCTCGGATTCGCCACGGCTGCTGACATGCAGATCCAAGTCACAGCTGGGGTCCTCCGATTCCCAATTGATGGCCAAGCCAATCACGTCCTGATTGGATTCGGCGTCAGCCAGCACGGTTTCCACTTCGGTTCGCTCGGGTGCAGGCGGAGTAGGTTCGACGGGTGCCGGCTGAACTGGCGTCGGCGGTTCGGGCTGTGGCGGATCGACTTCGACAGTCAGTTTCCGTTCAGCCATCGGATCGGACTCACGATCCGATTGGACGGCGACAAACTTGACCCCCGGCTCTTCGCGTGACGGTGTCACGCTACCGGGGAACTGCGTGGTCCCAAAGTGGAAGGCGGTTTCCGCATCAGCGGTCATCCGCGTCAATTGACCGTTCCGCGTTTGCAGATACAGCCGGTTGAAACGCGTCACCGCATCCCGGTGGGCTGGGTCGTCGCCCCAGTCGGTCGTCGCCGACAGCCAGCTGATCTGAGTGCCGTTCGGGAAATTCGTGGCGTTGTTGAACGGCGAATGCTCGGCATTCAACGCCCCATCGGTGGGGACCATCCCGCCGGTCATCGACCAACCCTGTTGCCGGGGATCATCGTAAATCGGTGACCCAATCAAGACGACGCGGCTGGGAAACTCGGTCCGCCGTAGAGACCGCACGGTCGCGGCCACACTGGGCAATTGAATCTGACTGGAGCCGCGATTGGGCGAGGCCGAGAACAATGCCTTCAACTTGCGGGTCGCGGCTTTGACGCTTGAGTCGCGGAGCCGTGCGTTATGGTTTCCCTCCGGGATCACGAGCGAAGCGACCGGCCGATGGCTCGGAGTCGACACCAAGTGAATGACATCGCCCGGTTGGGCTCGGGCACTCAATAGGTCTTGGAATTGCTGGGCGGCCGACTGCAAAACCGGTTCGGGCAGACCGTCGGCCAGAAACAGGAACCACTCGGCGTGTCCCGTTGCTTCGGTCGCGTCGGGTGACTTTGTTGAGCAACCGCTGCCGAAACAGACGATCACGGCGAATAGCATTAAATTTCGTGTTTGCGTCTTCATGTGATGGATCTTTCAAGACAAAGGGTGAATTAGGAATCGAGCGGATCGAGCTGGACTTGAGCTCGTTTGGCATCCAACGTGTGTTGTTGATGTTGGAGTTCGCCCAGACACTCTTGGACGAACATTTGGCGTTCGCCCGCCAGTCGACGGAGCAGGGCCAGCATCTGTCCGCGAAGCACGTCCGTACCGAGCAACGCAGTTTCAAGTCGTTCCGCCTCCCAACGCGCATCGACGTATTCGGCGTTGGGTTGCGGCAGGTATTCGAAGAACGACATCAAAGAGTTTTTGACGAAGCTGGCGAGCATCGTGACCATGATCGCCAGCAGGATCATTTCGCCACCGAGCAAGGCCCACAGTGGTGGGACCCACGACTCGCCTCCGCTCGCGAACAAATCGACTTCACTGTGCATTTTGCCGATCACCCAGCTGAACAGACCGACGGTGCCCAGTGCGATCGGGGTGGCGATCTTGTTCAACGTCTGCGTGAACTTTCGCTTTCCATGCGGATTGAGGCTGCGTTCCAAGTACTTCAAAGCGATGAAGGGACCAGCGACGATTGGAAACGTGAAGCACAACGCTCCAAACGGATCGTTCTCGAACCCCAATCCCGAGCTTGTGACCAAGAACACGGAGTTCTTGAACTCCGCCGCGAACCCGAACAGAAACAACACTAAGCAGGCCGCGAGGATCGTCGCATGCACAATCTTGGTGAGCTTGTGCAGATGATTGTCACGGACGCTGAGCACGCGATCGGTCCGTGGCTTGGTATCCCGCCCATCGACCTCTCGGGCGAGTCGATACCGCAGATCCCCGCCGTACTTCTTGCTGAATCTCACAACCTGCTTGGCCATTTCACGTCGATTACTACGACAGGGTTCACTGGCAAAGACGGCCAACGCATGTTGTTTAACGGCTTCAGCTGCTCCCTCATGTCCAACCAGCTTGCGGATCGCTTGCCGATCCACCACCAACGGTCGCAACTCGGCATGGAAGTAGGCGCGGGCGTCATCGGTCAACCTCTGCGCCTGGGGAACCTCCTCTGCATACTGCGGTTCGAACAAGGTTTCCGGTGGTGTGGCCAAGTCTGGGCTCGGCCACAGATCAGTGGGTTGGTCTATCGCCTGATCGGGTAGATGTCGACCATTCCCGTTCGAGTGAGACGTCGTCATTCGAAGTGTCTCCTGAGTTTGGCCAGATTCTTTTCAAAGTCTGGCGATGGCGAAACGAAACGTGAGACCGCAGCTAATCTGCCGCCTCCAAAGTCGATCTGGTGAAATGCCCGGCTATCGGGCGAACGACTCAATCGGCTGCTGAGCCTGAGACACGATCGTCAGCGGACGATTGGGTTTGGGTGGTGGCAGCCCCGGCTTGGGGGGCGTCCACTCCAATGGCATCGGGGGCAAGACAACGTCCCCACACAGTGGTGATAGCGACGGCAGCATCGGCGTCGCCCGTTCATCGGGCGGCTGCATGGTGCGTAGCCCATTTTTAGTAGTGAAACTCATGATTGGCTCCTAGTTTTGTGGCGTGTCCCGCGCGGGCTCACAGTTGAGTCCTGCAATGCGATCCACTCAGGGGTATGGCTGCATTGACAAGCGTTGTCCCGACACCATTTGTCAGAGATCTCAAGACAGCAGAAGACGAACGCACGGGTCGTCTTGGCGGTTCCGCATGCGTATCATTTTGAAGGCACGGCTCAGGTATTCTTTGGAGGTCCGCCGTCCCCGCAAATCACCGGATTAACTGCGAACAGAAGAAGTCCGCACGTTCCTGACGATGGACGAGAACCAAAAACTCAGAGACGACGCAATGGCGGCAACTGGGTATTGAAGTACTCTTGCACCCCCCAACCGAGCTTTGGAACCCACAGATCATCATGGTGTGAGTTCTTTTCAAAGATTTGATCCGGCGGTATATCTGACTCCTGATCAAGAGTTCCCTGGAACTCACGTGCCGTTGGCTCGTTAGCCAACCTTCCATTGACTGGATCTTTCATCGTTCTCTCCTGACCAACATTGAACGTCCCGGTGTTGCGTAAGGATGCACCAGTCCTTGATGCACCAACCAAGTGCTTGACCTCACGGCGTTGCGTGAGACCCAATGGAAATGATGGCCGAGAGCGTGCATGACGAAGTCGTGCAGTCACAATGCTGAAGCTGAACATGACGACTTCGAAACGGCACTCGTAGTCGCACTCCCGATATCACTCTTGGATGGGACCGAGCCAAAAGGGGCAAGAAGATTGGCTGGATCGACTCGTTTTCGGACAATTCGAGAGTGAAGAGAAACAACTACCCCGCTAGGGCCAAAGGAGCTCGGAATAACCAAGCGGCAAAAGAACGGTCAATTCGGCCAATGCGCGTGAGTCGTCAATGCTTGCTTCGTCAATTTCCACCAAACCACGATCGTCGTGTTGATCTTCCGCATTGGCGATCAACACAAGACTTCTTGGACCTTCTCGACAATAACGCAATCGCATGCGTAACTTGTTTGCTCAAGAGCATGGTGTAAAATGTTCACGTCAATGCAATGTGGTTGCCAATACACGAACGCCATTGCTAATTATTTTCGATAATTCGAAAATAATATTGCCCCAACCGGTTTCCTTTCCTCCTTACTGAGAGACGGAGTTTTTTTGTAACAAGCTCGTCAATTCGTTTCTCAGTGATCGGGAGATCAAAAGATGGACTCACTCGAAAAAAAATGGGCTGAATATTTCAACGATCTGCTAGAGATCGTTCTCCGTTCTCGCTGGATCGAGCGATGTGGCAGAGGATCCGCGGAGGACGTCGTACAAAGCGCGATAAATAGCGCACTCAACAAAGAAGATTTTCCACCCCTGAATGACCAGAACAAGGTCTACAATTTCCTGAAGGGACATCTTGAACGCAAAATCAACGAGTACAAGAAGCATTATCAGACTGGAGACGGGCGGACGCTCCGGATGTCACAGATTTCCTCGGAGAACGAAAAACTTCTCTTTGACCTGATTGAATGCGTTCGAGAAGCATCACCGGATGACAATTTTGAGACTCCTCCGAAGGGATTCGAAGGGGCACTTTCCCATGAGGCGGTCGAAAAATGTATGGAATGGATTCGTCACATCAGTGAAACTTACTTCAATGACCGACAGCGAGCAGTCCTTGAGCTGCGGCTTGATGGAGTAAACATCGAGGAGTCGGCGCGAGTATTGGGAATATCGTACTATCAAGCAAGGTACGATTACCGACAAGTCTACAAAGAGCTGCAGAACAGAATGACCTAATGTCCGGAAAGTATTGCTCACCGCTTTCATCTTTGCCAGTGGCGGCACAACGCGCCATTGAAGAAGCCGCGCTTGCCTACAATCGCGGCTTCGAATCATATAAATGGCGAAATTTGGATGAAGTTTTTGACGAGTATTGCACTAAGAATCCACTCGCGACTACCGCCGAAAAAGAGGCGCTGCTTGTTGAACTGCTGCAAGTCGAGCTCAAAAAGCCGATACCCTTTGGGAAACCAAATGGTCTTTTGTTGACCCTAAATGAACTCAAGGATTCCTACCCTACGCTACAGACACAAATAGAAAAGGCTTATGAGAAACTACCTAACGAAATGCGGCTACTAAATGTCATTGGGCGATACCGGGTACTCGAACATATTGGCTGCGGTGGGCAAGCAAATGTCGTGCGCGCCAGAACAGACGATCCAGCGTCCGAAGATGTGGCTATAAAATACGCAGTGCGACCTGCCCAGCAAGCTTCTCTACTCCATAACGAGGGCTGGATACTGGAAAAACTGAAGGCTTGCGAACATCCAAACATCATTGAATTTCACGGACGCGAAACTCGCCAGAATTTTCAGATCCAGTATGTCGTATTTCCACTATTGCCCGGAAAACCGCTCGCTGCGATTTCAAACCTCGGTGTAAACGAAGTTCTTGAAATCGCCGTTCAGATTTCCTCGGCGATTGCATGTGTTCATTCCAAGCACTGCCTGCATTGTGACATATCGACGGGGAACATACGAATTACAACGGGCATAGAAACGCAAAAACCAACTGCGATCTTACTGGATTTCGGTTATGCCACAAGAACGACCAATAGCAATTCCCTGCGTCCAGAAGGCTACACGTTAGGCAAGACTGACCACTTCATGGCTCCAGAACAAAGTACCGGAGACCAGATAGTCAGCGAGCAAACTGACATATTCCAGCTTGGCGCGGTACTCGGATGGTGTGTGACCGGTGGAGTGTATGCCAAGGATTACGAAAACTTTCGCAAGTCGGTTAGACAATCACACACATTCCCGAAAGCTCTTCGAGCTGCTGTTCTCAAAGCCACAGAGAGGAATCCGGACGAGCGTTTTCGAACTGCGTCTGAGATGCATCTGCAGTTCGTCCGATGCAGGCATCAAAACCATCCACGGAAGCAGGTTTTTCGAAGTGCGTTGGCGCTAATTCTGGTATCTCTTTTTTCGCTACAATACATTTATTTCGGCAACTTGAGCTTTAAGTCTAGTAAAAAGGAGGTGTCGCCCAAAACATCTAGCAAAGGAAACTCAAGTAAACTGGCGACAGATGTTCCTATCCCGAAAGAGGAACCAATTGAACGGGAAATTTCAGAATCTATCGAATCGGAGAACTCGGACGTCCGGGCTTCTCTCGCTGAGCCAATAAAAAAATCGAATGTTGAAGCCCTTGAAAAGAACCCACAAGTTCCGTTGGAGTCATGGAAATCTGATTCAAATTATCCATCGATCATATTTGATCCTGACAGACGGGATCAGGCGTTCCTAGAATTTTTCTCGCGATCAGCCACTGGACCATCCCGGCTCAAACCCGATCAAAACGAAGCAGAGACGGTTGATAAGACAATCGAAGGGGAAAACGTACGCACGCTACTTCCGAACCACTCGTATTCGTTTGCTGCACCCGTAACGGGCGTTGAGATCTTTCCAAACGGAAAAAACCTCCTTGTATATACGAAACGGAACGAGATTTTTTGCATTAATATCTCTACAGGAGATCGCGTTTTCGAAATCCCAAATCCCGATGATAAAGTTGGCAAACTGCTGGTTTCTCCTAATAGTCAACGTATCCTCTGCCATATCACGGAACACAACGAATATGGACGCCCGGAGTGGCACTATGATCTGCTTGACGCAGCCTCAGGCGAACCCATCCGAAACTCCGTGCCCCTCAAGACATCTGCGCAATTCACACCGCAGAGCGATCTCATTTACTACGCGAACCGCACAGACGGTAGTTTTACAGAGAGGCCACTGGATCGTTTTCCCAATGAACTTTTCGATGGAATGACTGGGGAAGCACTCTCCGGCCCGAACGATAGCGGATTGTTCTTGGGTTCTTGCGGCGACAGAGAATACCTCTCATTCGAGGAAAACTCCCAGACTGTCTTTCTTCGCGAAGCGACATTGGGTGATGATCCAGTCAAGGCTTCTTACGAACTTGGAATGAAACTCACAGAGGGCAAAGTCGCCGATCAGGGAAATCGAGTTTTACTGTACTCCAAAGATGAATTGAAGGTCGTGGTACTGGATATCCCCTCGTTGAAACCTATTTATACTGCCTATTCTGAGCAAGGGTACCAGGTCAGATGCCCCAATATCTCTTGGGACGGAAAGCGTGCTTTAGTCGACCCTGGCACAATCAGGGGTGGCTATTTATTGGTTGACCTCGAACACAATACGACGTTTCGAAGTCTTTCAAAAGATAAATTCTTCCTTGCTTTTCCTATTCTACGAGGACGCGATTTCGGCGGAACTGACGTCCACACTATCTATCTTAACCGAGATAGTTTTGATGACGAGGGGAATTTGTCATCAGATAGCAGGTGGCGTAAACTTTCGGATTTGCAGAAAAAAGCAGAGCAGCTATATGCCCCAATGGGTGGCTCATATTACGTGACTCAGCAAGAAGCAAGTTACCTTCAGTTTAGAGGAATCCGTCCACACGTACAGTTTTTTCACTTTCCCAGTCGAAACGTGTATAAATTGGAATTCCCCGAACGTGCTGACTGTTCTTATTGGCGAATTGCGCCTAATGGGAGAACGATTGCTGCTGTGTGCGAAGATGGAGCAGCAAAAGTTTGGGTTTTGCCTGACGATGGCAGTGATACTGCCAAGTTGGAGAAGTAGTACCATAATCTATTTTGGTCCTTCGATTGGAGGCATTCCCTTGTTCTTTATATAATCCTCCGGGTTCAAGGCATCGGGAAGTGTATCTCGCATCAACTCTGCCAAGTCGGCTTGCAGCAAATGACGATGGAGGTACTCTCGCCGGGTTTCTAGCGAGAGTACAGATGTTATTTTGTCGTCAGAGCGCATTGCATGTAAGGCTTCTGCAAGTGCACCAGCACGCCGCAGTGACTTTCCTGCCATGGCTAGTAGATTTCCAGCTTCAGCAGGATCTTCCACCCAAATGTGAGAGAGCCTATCCATGAGACGCTTCTGGCTAGAAATGAGTTCATCCTCATAGTGCTCTATGCTTGCCCCGAGAGGGCTCAACGGGTCATACTCCTCATTTAGAAACTGCCAAGTAACTAGCGTCATATGATTTAATCTCTCATAGATTTCTTCGATGAGAGTTTGGCGAGCTCGATCTGCGATTGAAACGGGGTTGCGATCACGGTCTGCAATTCCTCCGTCTCCTTTGTTTGCCGATTTCGGAATGGCAAACCTATTTACGACCTGACCCCAAATCCGTTTGAGCATGTAACCTCCTGTTAGAATAATGACACAGAAAGTGTGCATGCGCAAACTTTCGGGTCACTCTGCTAACAAACGGCTTGGTATGAAAACGAGTATCCGTAGACTTGTGCTGCATACCGAATGGCCCGAAGGCTAGGGGTTCATCTGATCGCCTGAATCCTAAGATCAAGTTCACTCAAACCCTGATGTTTCACGAGTGCTTGGACCGGCGATCCGTAGTGGCAGGCCGCAAGAAAACGTGGCATGCTGCCTTGATGGAATTCAGAACCGGCCATCGTGATCATTGCTCTGGGGAGGCCATATCGCGACGCCTTCCTCGGGCCACCATCTATTTGCTGCTCTCGGCCCGCACCGGGCAGGTCTACCTCGGAACCACCACCGATCTCCGGCGGAGACTTCGAGAACACAATGCGGTCGAGAATCACGGCTGGACGCGATCCGGGCAACCTTGGCGACTCTTGGCGGTGCGGTGTTATCTCGATCGGCAGTCGGCCCGCTTGGTCGAACGGCAGATGAAGCGATCGAAGTTCGATAAGTCGAACTGGATTCGGGCGGAGAGAACGCGGCTGCGGAAGCTCTGCCGGATTCACGGACTTCGACATCCCCTCGCTTGAATGTGGTCTTCTTCTTTGTCACGGCATGTGGCTGGAGGCTCCACTTGAAGGGAAACCCGCGGCGGTTTCTCCTTCAAACTTCCTCTTCCGAACCTGAAGGAGGCGTCTGCTGCTGGGTCCTTTGAGTGTGCGCCTCCGGGGGAAGGGCCGCGTCCGGCTGCGGCTCCCACCTGGCGCCCTGCGGGACGCTCCGCTCCCTCCTGACGTCGGTCGCTCCGCGTCCGATTTCTGCCGCCTCGTGCGTCAGAAATCGGCGCCGGCGGTGTGAGGCTCCCCCTTCCCCGCTCCGGCTATCAGGGAACCAAACCCAGAAGCAGAGGGCTTCGGACTCAACCAATTCTCAAACACACAGGAGTGTTCTCTCATGCCGGAATCGAATTCGAACGGCCAACGAGTGCGATCGGAACAAGAACGACTGCGTCGTCGCGTCAAGATCGCGGCCCAAATTGCCTGCCTCGAACAGTATCGAGAGGCGTTAACCCAGCCCGAGCAACCGGCGGTGAATAACACGTCATCGACCAACAAGAACGAGGGGACCACAGCCAAGTAAATCGACCCTCGAATTCCTCAACTCACAAAGACGGCCGGGCGGTGCGCGAACACCGACCCGGCCTTTTCCATTCCCAGTCCTTGCTTAGGAGTACCAAGAGATGGAAGGCGTATTATCTCGTTTCGGCAAAGGCACGTCCACCTCGGTGGCGTTGAATTTTGCTCCGAGTGGCACGGCTAACTGCGATCCGACTTGCCGATTGCATCCCGAATCGACGGCCGAAAACCCACTGCCACGCTGCTATGCGGTCAAACTCGAAACCTTTCGCAAGAACGCTCGGCAGAAGCTAGAGCGACATGGCGAGCTGCATCCGGCTCAAATCTGTAACGCGGCCCTCTATGAACTGCAAATGCGGCGAGCGATTGGCGAAGAGATCAACTGGCTACGGTTCTCATCCTCGGGCAGCCTGCCGATCCCGTCCCAAGCCGACCGAGGTTTTATCAAGGCATTGAGAGCCTTGCTGACCTACTGCGTGCAAACCGGCATCCTGGTTCACTTCCCGGTCGAAACCGCAGCCAAAGCAAAATTCTATCGGCGTGAATTACGCGGCTTGAATGTCGTGGTGCGAGAATCACTGCAAGATCGAAGTGCGGAAACGAAGGTGACAGGCGCGGTGGCGTTCCTGGCCGGTGACGAGATCACGAACGGTGCCAAGCGGAAACAGCGACGGAAGGCGGTGGCTCGGCTCGCGGCCAAACGGCGGTCGCAGGCGACGGGACGCAAGACCATCGTCTGTCCGGCCACGTTCTCGGACAACCTGAAAGCTCGGTGCGGAACGTGCACGGCGTGCGCCCAAGCCCATATCGATGTCGTCTATCCGTTGCATTGAACCCGCGATGCCGTGAGAGCGGGGCTGGCTGTTCGAAGTGGCCAGCTCCGTTCCCTGTCTTCGTTGTTGTTTGACCTGCCGGGCTCGGGTGAGCAGGTCAACCCAACAACGAAAGGAACTCTACCATGGCCACAGCAATCGATAATCGCCCCGCCGACACACTCCGTGAACGCGGAGGTCTCAAAGCCACAATCTGGAAAAACACAAATACCTCCGGACGGGCTTTCTACAGCGTCGAATTCTCCCGCACCTACAAAACCGAGAAAGGTTATGCCGAAACCCGCAGCTTCCGCGACAGCGATCTGTTGGTCCTCGCCCACCTCGCTCCTAAAGCTTACGACCGGATTGGTCAACTGCGAGCCCAGGACGCTGACAACGCCGCGGAGGCCGCATGAGCCGCCTTAGTCTGGATGATCTTCGCCAATTCACTGGCGATCTGGATCGCTTCGTCCATTCTCTCAATCGCCGGGTGCTTTACACACCCGGCGTTCGCTACCTCGCCGAGAACGGCGGTGCCTACTGGCTGATCGATGCCATCGCCGCTTGGCTGGGATCGCCGAAGTTAACCACCGAGATGCAAGCTGACGAACGGCTTGGGTCGCTGCAGTTCTGGAAACTGGACGTCCACTCGGATCAATCGGCGACGCTCGTTTGCCAAGCCGACTCCGGTGAGCGGGAAGTCATTCGCCAACAAATTCCCTGGACCGACTTTCCATTGCCGAGCGTGAAAATCTGGGTCGGCTTTGATGGTCGCTATTGGGTGCTCTATCTCCCATCGGAGCATTAACCGAACCGTTCAAGCGACGGCGGCTACCGCCGTCGCTTGCATACCCAAGTCACGACCACTTGCGCACGCTTTCGAACTCGGGCATGCTTGGTTCTATGTCTGCGAGTGAAGATTTCGAACAATCGAACCACCCCATGCTTCCTCAACAAGCGGAACTTCAAGAACTGTTTCAAGCACGTGTCGTCGTCTACCAAGACGGGAACGAGGTTAAGCCGGGAGGTCAATGCCGTTGTTGTGGGTGTGGCCCCAATCCAAACCCCGACTACCAGCTTGAGCCACGCTACATCTATCAAGCCAATCTTTGTGACTCGGATGGAGTTTTTTATAGCCAAGCTTGCGAAGATTGTTTGGAGGATCTCCGGCTGGAGAACACGCAACGACCATCGACCACTCGCGACGAGCAAGCTCGCATCATCGCCGAACTACTGGGTGACGACGTGGACGGTGCCCAAAGCATGATGGACGATTTCGAAGGTTTGGACTTCGATCTCGATTGATTCGCGATTCCGTGACCGGAAAACATCCGCAAAAGAGAATGTTACGAAGTGGCTGGCGGAAACAGCCCTTCTTCAATCAGCGATTCGCGGAGCAGCACGTAATCGGGATCGTTCATTGTGAATAATTCGACGGTCGTGCGACCGATCGCCGTTGCTCCGACAATGTAGGGACCGCTGATCGAGAAATGTTCGGTCCAACGGTCCGTCCGCGGATGAAATAGACGCATCATCTCACCCGATTGGGGATCGATCCCGGCAATGTTGGGGCCTTTGTGGCTATTGCAGCGAGTGCACGACAGGGCCAAATTATCGAGCGTCGTCGGTCCCTGATGTTGTTGAGCGATGATGTGGTCAACCGGGAACGTGCGAACATGGGCTGCTTGAGGCATTCGACAGTATTCGCAGACCTGACCGGCCCGCTCTCGAACTTCTGCCGCAATCGCCGCATCCATCCGCTTGTCACCTACGCCGGCTGATGCTGTGCGAGTGCTCGCCGGGCTTTGGAATGCCACAGCGAGAGGACATCCGCGACGTGGTTGAGATTCTCCAATTCCTCGTGTTCAGCCGGTGTCAGCGTGCCCGCTTGCGCTTTCGGCAGTAACTCGTCTAACCGTCGATCATCCTGCGACGACATCTTCAAGGAAAGAATGTGTCGCGCGAGGTCAGGGGAGAGATCGTCGCTCCGCTCGGCACCTAACATGCGGCTGAAGATAGCCGCTTCGGAAAATTCAATCGTTGGATTCACCATAAGCAGAGTTTAACACGCTTCCGGCGCGTGCGTCAAAACATTTGTGAACGGTCGACTTCTGCACGTTCGTGATGCCGAAAGAGGGCGGCTTTCGCCGCCCTCTTCAGCGTTTACCGGTCACTTCTCGACTTTCGCGTCTTTCTTGTCGTCTTTAGTCTGCTTCTTGTCATCGTGAGATTTGCCGCCACCGTTGGTCATCGCATTGTCTCCGAAAAGAAAACCAACTTCAAATAGTCCACTTTGGACTATTCCATAACGGACTTTACGCTTTGCCAGAACTCTTGGCAAGGCGAGCCGTGGAAAAATCGATCTATTCTCCAGAATACGAATTGTTGCTCGAGGTTTTGCGAACGCTCCGCATCGAAAGCGGAGTGACGCAAGTCGAGCTCGCTGCGCGGCTGAAACAAAGCCAGTCGTATGTCAGCAAAGTCGAACGGGGCGACCGGCGGTTAGACCTTGTACAGCTCCGGACGATCTGTCTCACACTTGGTTCGACGCTCCCGGAATTTGTGGAGGCCTTCGAACAACGTCTTAAAGAACGCGGCCTTTAGTGGGGTGGGGTTTCAAGTACCCAACCGACGCGGTCGTAGTACTTTCGCAAGGTATCGCGGGACGCTGCATAGAACAGCCCCACCATTCCGACGGCGAGTATCACTTCCAGGATGCCGACTCCTTGGATCGCCCACCGCATCGCGGCAGCAAAGAGCATTGCGACGATGGAATTGGCATAGAACTGGTAATAGCGGTAGTGGATCTCAATCAACACGCTGAAAGCTTCCGTGCGGGCGTAGAGATCTTGGAAATTCCACTCGGGCAATCGGATGCCAGTGTGGTGGTGTAGCGGATCGATGATCAACCAACGCAGCGTGCTCGCCGTCAAACCGGCCCCAACGGCGGCAACGGTACCGGAGAGAAAACCTCCGATCGTCTGCCGCTCAGCCTCCGACGTGCCGATCCAACTCGCGATGTCAGGCGAGACGTAGCTCAGTCCCCACAAACCGATAAAGCCGGGAATCAGATAGGCGATCAGCAATCCAAAACTTTCTGAGGTCACAGCCCGCATTCCGAACACACTATCGGACGGTTCGTGTTTGCGCAAGCTTGATGTCCGGTGCAAAGTTCATTTTCCGTCGGACAATGAAGCAATGAGCCGGTCGTCACTGCTTCATTGGCTCATTGATACCGATCGTCATCGGAAGCGATACGAATCTGTCCGGATAGAAGTCCTCGCAAAAAAGCCCTTCTTAATCGACAGAAATCCGGTCGCTGAAAAAGCTGGACCGGCATCCGGTTTAGGGTGTACTCTTTTCTGGACGAAGAACCGAGAAGAGGAAGAAAAGAATTGCCGAAGGGAATTGCTTGCTATGTGAGAGTGTCGAGTTATCGACAAAACCTGGAAAGCCAGAAGCAAGAAATCAAACGATGGCTGAAAGGACAAGGCATCGAAGAAAGCCGAGTCCGGTGGTTTGAAGATTTCGAAACCGGACAAACCCTCGACCGGCCCGGATTTACCGAATTGGAAGCCGCGATCTTTCATGGCGAGGTGAAGACCGTCGTCATCTGGAAGCTCGATCGGCTCTCGCGAAATCAACGTGACGGGATGAACACCCTCGCGGATTGGTGCCAACGCGGCGTGCGGATCGTCAGCGTTACGCAACAGTTGGATTTGAACGGAGCTATCGGTCGCATCGTGGCCGCAGTCTTATTCGGTGTCGCCGAAATGGAACTCGAACACACCCGCGCGCGACAAGCCGTAGGGATCGCGGCGGCCAAAGCCCGTGGTGCCTACCGGAATCATGGTCGCCAAGTCGGCACGACCAAAGCCGATCCCAGACGCGCGGTTGAACTCCGTCGACAAGGACTCAAGGCCAGTGAGATCGCTCAGGCCCTCGGCGTGAGTCGGTCGGTCGTCTACGAATATTTCAAGACGGCATCTTTCTGACCCTGACGCGGACGAAAAGTCGCCTGGCATGGGAAAGCGACTTCCATGGAACCGTCGTCATGGAAGGGTCCCCGAACGCGGCTGTGCTGCGGGGCCGATCACGTCCGTGAAGACGCGGCCTGATCCTCCGCGTCGCTCGCAACCGGTGACCCGTTCCTCCGAACGGGGTGCGAATTGTCCGGCAGTCCCTGGTGACCGGACCAATTCCCACCCCTAGAAATCGGAGGAACCTCACCATGACCACCCGTCCCAACATCTACGATCTGATCACCAACCGCATTCTCGACCTGCTGGCCGAGGGGGTGGTCCCCTCGCGGCGTCCCTGGAGCGGTGAAGCCGCACGCCCAAAGAATCTCGTCAGCGGCAAAGCCTATCGCGGCATCAACCCGTTCCTACTGCAGTGTGCCGGGTATGACGATCCCAACTGGTTGACCTTCCGACAAGCCCGCAAACTCGGCGGAGCCGTCCGCAAGGGCAAGAAAGGAATGCCAGTTGCGTTCTGGAAGAGGCATGAAGTCGAAAACACCGAAACCGGCAAGAGTGAACGTGTGCCGGTTTGCCGTTACTACACGGTATTCAATATTACGCAGTGTGATCTGTCCGTTGACAAGCGACCCGAACCGGTGGAAGTCGAACAGTTCGATTTCGAACCGATCGAACAATGCGACGCAGTCGTCGCGGCCATGCCAAAGCCGCCGACGATCGAGTACCAAGGTCATCAAGCCGTCTATCAACCCAAAGTCGACACAGTACTGATCCCGGAACCCAGCCGGTTCGCACAGCCCGCCGAATTTTATTCAACTCTCTATCATGAGCTAGTCCACGCCAGTGGTCACCAAAGCCGCTTGAACCGCAAAGGAATTACCCAACCGACTCGCTTCGGAAGTGCTGAATACGCCCGAGAAGAATTGATCGCCGAAATCGGGGCCACCTATCTGTGCGGTCATTGCGGCATCGAACGCGAAACCCTCGACAGTTCGGCGGCTTACATCGACACCTGGATGAAGCGGCTTCGCAAAGACAACCGCTTGGTGATCGTCGCCGGGGCCGCCGCTCAGAAAGCCAGTGACTACATTCTTGGGCAAAGCTGGTCTGAAGACGACCGGACTCAATCATCGTAGTTGCGTCTCACTCAACCGCTCGTTCTAAGACCTCGGCAGTCGACTTCCGGCTGCCGATTTTTTTGTTCGCGTGTCCCAACGTCTCAAAGCCGTCCATCGTGCGGTCGAGAATTTTTATCGGACCGTCGCGACCGAAGTGTCGAAGCGACCGATTTGGCAAAATGACCCAGACCGCTGACCTGGATTGAGTTCGGCTGACACACGGTGGCATGCGATGTCCTGACCCACATTTGCACCCATGCGGAATTTCGTTGACACGCTCGATGGTTGTGTGATTATTTGCCCAGGTGGAGGGGAGCCAGATGTTTTTTCCTGGGAGGAAAAACCCGATTTCACCGTCTGGCGACGGCTCATCGGCATCTGGCCAGGGTGCCACCCTGGACCCGGTCAGGGGCGATGACGCTCTCCCCCGACACCCCCATCGTGGAGCGGCGAGCCGCTCTGTGATCGTCTCCGACTTAAGTCGGAGCAGTGCTGCGTGACGGACCCAACTTTGGAGGATCACGTGTGATGTCTAACCTCTCTCACCAAACCGACCGACCACAGCGTTTGGGCCGTCCCCGCAAGTCGCCAGACGAACTGCGGACCGCAGAAGTCCGCACGTTCTTGACGATCGCTGAGAAGCAGAAACTCAGCGACGATGCTGCCACTGCGGGCATGCGACCGGCCGAATATGTCCGGCAACTGATTGCCGGTCATCGACCGAACGCGATGGCGACCAAGTCGTGCGATCCCCGGTTGCTGCTCGAACTCAACGCGATCGGCAACAACCTCAACCAAGCCGTACGCGACATGCACGCCGGTTCCGAGCGAAAGCACGATTGGGAACAACTCCGCGACCTGCTCGAAGCGGTGCTTGAGAAAGTGGTGTCCGGCGATGTTTGTTGAACTCACCCGCGGCCGCTCATTTAAAGGTCTGGCCGAATACTGTCTGCATGACGTCGATGCAAAGACCAACGAACGGGTCGACTTCGTCGAAACCCGCAACCTCGGCACACGGAATCCGGCCGTCGCGTGGCGGATCATGGCGGCGCGGCACTATTTGCAGGATGAACTCAAAGAGAAAGCCGGTGTCGGTCGTGGCGGTCGCAAAGACGGCAAACCGGTCGGTCATTTGCTGCTCAGTTGGCGAGACGACGAAGCCGCCGCCGAAAACCTCAACAAAGCCAGCATGCTGGGCGCCGCTGCCGGTGCGTTGCGAGCGATCGGAGCAAGTGAGCATCAGGCGATTATTATTGCCCATCGCGACACCGCCCATCCGCACTGTCACATCATCGTCAACTTGATCGGTGACGATGGCCGGTTGAAGAAGAATTGGAAAGAAAAGGAGAAGCTGAGCCGCTTCGCACTGGACCGGGAGATCGCCATTCACGGCGAACCGATCGTCGAACAACGCCAACTGAATTGGGAAGACCGCGACGCGGGCGAAACGCCGGTTCCAGTTAAGAAGAAATCTCGACCGCTTTACGAACTCGACAAAGCTGCCGAACAATGCGCGATCGTTCAGGAATATGCGAGCCAACATCGCCAGGAACTGGCCCGGATGGAACGAGCCAAAGCCTCCCAGAAACTGCGGCATCGTCACAACCAAGAACGGCTTCAATGGTGCCATGAAGAACGGACGCGACGGATTGTTGACGACACCGCCGACAGAATCCGCAAAGCGACGTCGAAACTTCGCAAGGAGTATCGATCCACGCGACGAGAACTCCTCAATCGACAGAAAATCGAACGGGCGGAGTTCGATGAGAACGAACGGAACATCAAAGGCTCGGTCGCCAATGCCTTGTCGCTGATCGATTGGAAAAAACTCATCGGCCGAAAGAAGGATTCCAACGACTTCACGTTGTCCGATGCTTTCCAAATTCTGACGTCCGAAACGGCCCGTCGTGATCGGCTGCAACGCAGGCAAAGCCAAGAGCGAGAGCGATTACGGGCCGAGCAACGCCGAAAGGAACAGGAGATCGAGTTTCAACTCCGCAACGAACAAACGGAGAAGATCCGAGAGAACCGTCGCCGATACGTGAAGAAAGCCACCGCCATGAAGCAGCGACAGGAGCGAGCGGCGGCAAGACTTGCCAAAGAACAACAGCGATTGACGATGGAACGCGACCTCCACCTGCAGTCGTTCCGCGAACGGGAACGATTTGCCAAGCAAGAGCGGACGATCGAACAATCAGCAAAATGGAAAACACGGGGCCGTCGACCACGCCAAGAACGTCAGCCACGCCAGCCACGAGAGAAAGTCGATGACGATCGTCAGCAGATTGAACAGTCAACCGATGATTTCGATCAGCGGATGCTCGACCGCTTCAACTCACGGGCCAAGCGAGAGTTTGATGACCGGGATTATTGAGTAGTGGGCTCAGCCGATCCGTTTGGATTTCGATGTCGCCACGGCGGTTCGACCGGGCCGGAGCAGAAAGCCGCCCGGCTTGTCTTCCAGATCGAGACCAGGATAGACGACTTGGACTTTCCGCAGGGCTTCTTTGGCCTTGCGTTTGAAGTTCTTGACATCCGCATAGTCGCCGCCGAACTGTTTCATCAATCCTCGCCAGGGGATAAATTGGGCTCGGCCGCTTTGGTTGCAGCGGTGCGTGCGATAGGTCGACCATGCGTAGAGGTCGAGGGCCAGGGGACTGCGTTTGAGAGCCAACAAAGCACGCAGATCGACCGGCACCGGGGCCGCGATGATCGCGTCATAGAACGACTCGCCGAGTTCGATCCAACTGCCAAAGAGCGTACCTTGCTCCGGTTGCCGATGGTTCCACCACAGTTCGCCTTTGGGAGCAACCGGCATGTCCAGCCACTCATGGCCCTGGGCGGAGCCGTCATGCTTACGGATGTCGAAACTAATCTTGGCTCGAAACAGCCGCTCCATCTGATTCTTGAGTCGCGGAATCGTGCCCCAACGACCGCCGGTCGGAACGAGATCGAGTTGCCGCATGAACGACGATAACGAATCGCCCAAGACCAAACGACGGGTGCGTTGCCGGAGGGTTTCTGTGGTGATCCAGAACAAGAGTAACCGAGGAATTGTGCCATAGGGCAGACCGATACAACGCGGCTTTCCGGTGTCCGGATCGAGCATCCAATCGGGTTTGATTGTTAGCGTCAGATTTCCATTGGTCCGACCCCAGATCGGCGTGTCATCGCCGGGATTGCTGTGCGGCAGCGTGACCTGGACCAGGTTGCGAGCAAGGAATGCTTTGTCATGTGGCTCTGGATCGGGCTCAAGGTGGATGATTTCGGCGGCCTTGACTATTCGGCGGACTTCCCGCCCTATTTGGCCGCTACCAATGTTCATTGCTGCATCGGTATCAATCGTCATCGCCGTATTTGCTCAGATACTCACTGGCCGCCCGAATGATGATCGAGGTGATCGTCACGCTTTTGCCTTCGGCAATCGCTTGCAGCTTCAAATCCCGGTGCAGCGTTTCCGGGATCAGGACGTTCAGTCGCGTGACCTCGTCCTTAGTGGCTTCTTCAATAGCCGCTTCTTTTTGCTCCGACGAGCGACGGCTTTCTTTGACGTGTAGTGCCATGCATTACCTCCATAATTTCGTGTTTGATGGCTCGAATTTCCTTGGCCGCCGGTCCATACGGCTCCACCGAGAAAACGGTTTGACCTACCGATGCGGAACTCGGGTAGATCACTCGTTGCGACGTACCGGCTTTGAGGACCGGGATGTTGTACCCGCCAAGTGCTTCGGCCACTTCCTGCGACAGTCGCGTGTTCTTGATCATCCGGCTGATCACGAACGCGGCTTGCGGAGCCCCGCCAGTGACTTCCTGCCGTGCTTCGATGATGTCGACCAGATCGGCACACGCCCAGATGTCGTAGGGCGAGGGTTGAACCGGAATCAACACCAGATCAGCCGCTTTGACCGCAGCTGCCGAGAGCTTCGCGATCTGAGGAGCTCCATCAATGACCACGTAGTCGTATCCAGTCGAAACAGCGGTCAAGTCTTTGGCCAAGCTCTCGCGATCCAAACCGACAACGGAAACGACTTCCCCGCCATTGACCTCATTCCAATCTCGCAAACTTCCTTGCGGATCCGCATCAACCAGTAGCACACGAAAACCATCGAGCAAAAGCCCATGAGCCAGATTCGTCGCAATCGTGGTCTTTCCGGCGCCTCCCTTTTGATTCAGAACTGCGATCGTTTTCGACATCCGTGCCTCGTGAGTTTTGCAACCGATGCGTATTGCATCATCTCTTCATGAATATCTCACAAACCGATCTTAAGAAACCCCGAGCCATCACGAGTGCCGAGTTGTCCACATGAAAAGGCAAATGCGACCGGATTGGTTCGCTCAATGTCCTGGTATTTGCACCGGGTTTGCGAGGTAAGGATCCGTAATTGTATGCCAGCCGTACATGGAAACGTGCATTTCAATCCGTGGGCTTTGCAAGTTTGGGGCATTTCCTCCACCAACTTGTTGATATGAGAGCAATTCCCCGATATTGTCATTTGTCACCCTACTCTCTCGACTTAAGATTTTCGTTTCCATTATTCACATCGGCCTGCGGCAGTCGTTTGGCTTCACAACAACACTGCGGGCATTTTCTGCACTCACCAGATGAAAACCGGGCTCATGACTTCTTCCGTTTTGCAAGACTATCTCGCGTCCTGGCGGAACCGTGCATTTACGCAGTCGTCCAGACGCCGATCGCGTAGTTCATTGGCTTCTTCGGCCGAAGTGTTGGAAACGCGGATCATTCTCACCGTCACGGTCGAGGACGATCCAATCGATCCAGCTGCCATCAACGGCCAATTTGCTGAGATTGCCTCCGGGAACTTCGACGGTTCCGGCGGCATCGATTACTTCGTTTGGGATCCCCGGCCCGCCGGGGAACGCCCGGAATCTTTCGCAGATCGAAGTGAACCGTTTCCTTAATCGGCTCCACGACGTTTGTCGATCACCAAACCCTCGACTTGGTTTCTCCGAGAATTCGGAGCCTGCCGTTCTTGTAACAGGTGTGTCACGTGCAGGTTACGTCTCGAATGAGTTTCCCTCGCGAAGGCTCAAGCTCCTTGACATCTTGTGCCATTTTAGGCTGTGTTTAAGGCGAAAATCATCGTCGATCCCCGTCGGGAATGCGCCCAATGCTCTCGATGCCACCCAGCGAATTTCGACCGCGTAGGATTTGACGAAGGTTGAGTATTCATAAGCACCGACTGAAGGAGACATGAGCCCAAAACTGATAAGCCGCAACCGCAAACTCTTACTCGCATATGTTGCACTGGCGATGTGCTACATCTGTCCAGAAGTGGGACTAGCTTTCAATTCGTCAGACTTCGTTCTTGGTCTCCCGACAAGCGTCGCGTGGCTGACACTTTGCTTCGATTCCCAATCACTCCTCACGGTACTCGGCTATCGGTGGGTGCTCATCCCTTGGAGCGAAGCGACCGACGTATCGCCCGAACGAACGCAAAATGAGGAGAACCAACTATGACTTTTGCAATTATCATCGTCGTGATAATCTATGTCGCAGCTACTACTGGGCTTGGGATATATGGGCACATCGGCAATCTCAGAACACTGGCGAGGACTATTTTCTTGCTCGTAGGTCTGTCTCATGGCTTCACTTGGTGCTGACTATGTTTGCAACTTGGATGAGTACCTTCGCGTTCAACCGCAACGATGGAGACAGTATTGAGTTCGCGCGACAACAACAGCTTTTTCACACCTTGGTTTAAGAGTGAGAAATGTTCCGTAGACAGTGTCAGCGTCCTAACGGAACGCAGTGACGGGAGGGCCGTCGTATTCGATTCGCTTGTTGAAGTTGCGGCGGACCACGTCGTGGGATTGAAGGCGATTGAAAAGCTGGGCGGTTTTCCCAAAGCAACACACCTTTTGAAGAATCGCGTGCCGACAACAAAGATTGGCAGATCAGGGATGCTTGGGGAGATCCTTGCAACGGAGTATGTCGTTCAGGAAACCGAGTTCTCTGTTCCAGTGCGACGGCTCCGCCACCGAGATACACGTGAACTGGCGATGCGGGGCGATGACGTACTCGGCTTTCGTGTGGCAAAGAAGCGAGTCAGGGTTCTGAAAGTCGAAGCCAAGAGTCGCGTGAAATTGGCCACCTCAACCCTCGAAGAAGCTCGTGCAGGGCTGTCACAACATCGCGGACGACCGAATCCTGAAACACTCGCTTTTCTTGAGTGCCACCTACGGATGTATGACCGCGATGCAGAAGCGGAGCCGATAGCGTTCCTTCAGAAGAATCCGATTTACGTCAAAGACGTGTGCCATCTGGTGTTCACGCTCTCAGGAAACTCGCCGAAGAAGTTCTTGGAGGATAACAGCGGCGTCGTTTACAATGGTATCGAACTGCGATTGTGTGGTTGCCGCGTCAAGAAGCACGCGGACTTTGTGAAAGCCGTCTTCGACCAATGTTTGGCACGGGGTTGAGGAGATGGAATCTTCCGGGGAGCTAGTCCAAAAGATTCGGGAACTATGTGCACCGGGCGTGCGGGAGCAGTTGATCGCGAAGGGGTTGTCTCGCGGAATGATCTGGAATGACGGACGTCTACCGGACGATAGCCCGCAATTCTCACGACGGCTTTCAAATGACCTGCTGAATCACGGCTATCTTGTTCTCGGTTGCTCACTCAGATTACGGATACTCGCGAATGAAGAATCGCTTTCGGTTGATCCAGTTCTGGACGATGGTTTTAGAACGGCAGCAGAGTGCATTGAGGCTGTTGTGCGGCGTGGTCAACGTCGGAATGACCGTGGTTTTCATTTGACCGTCGCTGCGGCTGCATTTCATCTTGCACACTATGGGGCTCGGTCTTATTCGCTGCTGGCCGAGAACATCGGCGAGCTCAATCTTGTCGATGTTGAGTTGCTGCTGGTCGCATTGATGCAACGACGGCTCAATGAACTGGAAACGCTCTGCCTGAACTGGTTGAACGACCATCGGCATACTGATGATGGTATTGTTGATTTACTTGAGTCCGTCGATTCGGACTTTGATGATGCCGACGCTGCTTACGTTGCGATCTGTCGAGTGTTTCATCAGGCCGTCGCCAACTTCGACTACGCGATTCGGACTGGTGATTCTGACATTGTCGCGGTGGCTATCGAACTGTTGGATCGCTGCGTTGAAGCGTGTGATGAATTGAAGCATGTACCACTCTGGTGGGTTTGCGTCCTCACTCGTCATTTGATTGACGATCTTTGGGACAGAAGTCTTCACAATATGCTGCCGGTGTTGCCAGACAGCGACGACCGATGGCCCGACTTGCGTCGGAATTTTATCGACCTGCTCTGTCACCGGAGCGTTGCCGAGATTGATTTGTGGCCGTCGCAGATTGCCGCTGCAAGCCGAGTTGTCGATGAATCGGATAGCCTCGTTGTGGCTCTGCCGACCAGTAGCGGTAAAACCAGAATCGCTGAATTGTGTATTCTGAAATGCCTGTCGAGTGGTCGCCGCGTCATCTACATCACACCCCTGCGGGCATTATCTGCACAAGTCGAAGGCACGCTTGCTCGCAGTTTCAGACCCTTGGGGTTCTCCGTTTCGTGTGTTTACGGAGCCAGCGGAATTGGAGCAAGTGACGTTGATACGATGCGATCTGCGAACATCGTTGTGGCGACGCCAGAGAAGTTGGATTTTGCGATTCGACAAGCCAGTGATGTTATCGACGACGTGGGGCTGATTGTTCTTGATGAAGGCCACATGATCGGGTTGAGTGAGCGGGAAATCCGTTACGAAATTCTTGTCCAGCGGTTGCTGCGTCGGTCCGATGCGGACACGCGGCGAATTGTCTGTCTGTCCGCGATCTTCACAGAAGGTGAGCCGTTTGAAGCCTTTACCAACTGGATTCGTGCTGATAGAGAAGGTGAGGCAATCCAGTCAAAGTGGCGGCCCACGCGTCAACGGCCAGCAACAATCGAATGGAAGAACAGTGGCGGTTGGCTTGAATACCAAGTCGGTGGTGAAAAGGTGTTTGTTCCTCAGTTTGTTGAGGAAAAGCCCAAACGGAGCGGTCGAAGCAATGCCTTTCCTCAAAATCGCAATGAGTTAATTGTGGCGACGGTCCAGAGATTTCATCAGGACGGTCACTCGGTTTTACTGTATTGTCCGTTGCGGACATCGGTTGAAACATCCGCTGCGATGTTCTTGAAGATGGTGAGGCAAGGATATGTTCAATCGTTCTTGGCTGAGCCATCCAAAAGCCAGATCGATAAAGCAATTCGGATCGGTGAAGAGTGGCTCGGACCAGACCACGTTGCGATCAAGGCGTTGCGGCTCGGTGTTGCCGTACATCACGGGCAACTGCCGCGTCCGTTTCTCGCTGAGATCGAAAGCCTGCTGCGACGCAGGTTATTGACCGTCGCGATTTCGTCACCAACGCTCGCCCAGGGAGTCGATCTGTCGTTTGGAGTTTTGATATTCTCGTCGCTATGGAGGAGTGGCAGACTCCTCAAACCCAAAGAGTTCGCGAATGTCGTTGGCCGCGTGGGGCGTGCTTACGTTGATTTGGATGGAATCTATGTCCTGCCGGTTCATGAAAGCAGTCCCCAAACACGCAGTCGAAGACTCCGCGAGTTTCATCGACTCATCAAGGATGCACAAGGAAGGGAACTTGAAAGCGGCCTGTTCCTGCTTGTCCATCACTGCCTCTGGGTTTTGCAACAGAAACTGGGAATTGATTCCAAAGAGATGGCGGAATATGTGCTGAATCAGCAGCCAGCGATCGATGCGACTGCGGCCGGGGACGATGACGATTCGGAACTAATCGCTGTCATGCTCGCTGAATTTGACGCCGGGATTTACGCGTTGATTGAAGATTTGGATTGTGACGTCAGCGAAGTCGCCGCGAATCTCGACGAAGCCCTGAAAAGTTCGCTTTGGCTCAGACGGCTCGCGATTCAAGATTTGCAGACACGCGAGAATCAAATCGCCATGCTTCGTGGTCGAGCGATTCACAACTGGTCTAGGACGACTGCCTCGCAGCGGAGAGGTTTTTTCTCGGCAACCATCGGAACTGAATCTGGTCTCCAAATGGTGAGTCAAGCAACTGAACTTGGGCAACTATTGGATTCGGCGACTGCGGCAATCAAGTCGGGAGACGGGGACCAACTATCTAACGATTGTTGTTCACTTGCCGATATTCTCTTTGCCATCTACCCGTTCCAACCGAGTCTCCCCAGCAACTGGGAAGAAAGCGATTGGAAGGCAATTCTCGATGCTTGGATTCGTGGTGCAACGCTCCATCGTGTCACAAATACAGTTGGAATCGCATTCGTTCAACAGGCATTCGTGTTCCAACTCGTTTGGGCGATCGAAGCGGCTCGAACGGTACTTGCGGCGGTTACGCGAAAAGCCAATGGTGATCCGGTCATTGAAGATGATGACGATCGGACTTTTGTTGCCATCTGTATAACTTACGGCGTACCAAGTGTGGCTGCCGCACGCTTGCTTGAGATCGGAATGGAATCACGACTGCTGGCCGTGCGTCTTGCAAGTGAGCTTGGTCTGACATTCACAACGCGAGAGGATGCAGTCCTTTGGCTCCTGCAATGCGATGGAAATGAACCACTCGAACTCTCCGATACGGAGCGTGAAGTGTGGCAGAATTTCGTGCAAAGAAACGAGTACTCGTTTGATACATGGAAACGGCTCGATCAAACGTTTGCGTTTCGTCTTGGCAAAGGGATTCATCTGGCAGTAGGTACAAAACTACGATTGCTTCCCAACGATGAAGGAACTGCGGAGCTATACCTGCCTGACTTTCAGTGGGTAGGACGTACAGATTCACAAGTGTCCTCAAGACACCCGCTGAACGGGGTGGTCAAAAGTAGAAATCAAATCAACGTCGGCGATTTCATTGATCCTGAACTTCCAGCCTGGTTGAAGGCACTTCGTTCGACGTAGTGGAACAGTCATGCAACTGGCAGACTGAGAGTCCTCGAGGCAACGTGATGTCGGCACCTAAACGGTAGCGACTTCCTGAGAACGAGAGATTCATCACTGCTTTAAATTCTGTCATTTACAGACAGCAGTCTCTGCAACCAGAACTGTAACCATCAACCACCGCAGGATTCCAAACAAAGTTACTGATGAAGCTTGTATTTGTCACTCCTCGGTCTCCGGAGACCGAGGGGGTCAATATGCGGCAATAAGTCTCTTAGAGGCGATTTTTGCGAGAGAATCACGCGGGGTCACACTGCGAATACGTGTTTGTAAGTTGACCAATGATGTGCTTCAGAATACGTTGGGACCTCGGCGAGTATTCATTTTCTCCGTCATCGTACTGTGTAACGAGAGTTGGCCTGGTCCTATTATTTGGCTGCTTCTAAATGGTCTCTTGACCTCGCGTCCGCGATAACCCCATGTCGTCCCCAAAAATAAAAGTCTTGTTTGCCTCATATTGTTGTATGGCTGATCGCTCGAGCGAGGCGGCGGTCTCCGCTCGGGTCATGTTGGAAATGCTTGCGGAGAAGAAACTGTCTGTGAGGGCGTTCTGTGGTCCACTATTGGTTTCGCCACACGAATCTCCCTCCCAAGTAATAGCGGATCTAGGCTTAACCTACGAGAAGAAATCACACCACAACGAGAGAATATCATTCGAAGTCTGGCATATTAAGGAGGATTTTGGATCTGGGAGCATTTTTGTTCCAGAAGCGGAAAGCAAGCTGAATGACCAAAGTCGAAAGCTCTTCGTCGATCTCTACGATCGGCTACTAGATCAATGGCAACCCGATGTCTTAGTGACTTACGGCGAACCTTGGGGGGAGCAAGTTGCTCAGGCGGCTCGAAGGCGTGGTATCCCCGTGGTTTTCTTGCTATACCACTCTGCAATTCCCAGTCAGGACATTCTCGAGGCGACAGACGTATTTCTCGCACCGTCGCGTTCTGCTGCCAGCTACTTCCGACGTAAAACCGGGCTCGAATGTGCAACGATTGCCCCTGCTGTCAGGTCGTCAAGCGTGTTTTGTGAAACGGAGCGAGAGCCGCAATTCATCACGTGTGTAAATCCGCAAGGTAGTGAAGACATTTGCGCATTTGGCCACATCGCAGCGGAATTGGCTCGTCGGAAGCCTGGTATCCCATTGTTGGTCGCAAGCGGGCGTGATACGACGAGCTTGCTGGATCGGTGTGAGCTCGACCTCACAGAGCTCAAATTGCGTGTGATGGACAACATTGCCGATCCTCGTGAATACTATCGCGAGAGCAAGATAGTGCTCGTTCCCTCAGTGAGAGAAGAATTATTTGGACGAATCCCAATTGGGGCGATGATCAACGGTATCCCGATGTTAGCGAGCACTTCAGGTGCGTTGCCGGAGCGGCTGCGGGGAATTGGTTTTTTGTTTCCAATTCCAGGAGGGACCGTTACGAAATCAAGTCAAGCGACTGATGCATCTTTTGTCACGCCATGGATCGAAACCATTGTTCGGCTTTGGGAGGACAATTCTCTATACTCGGAATGTGCTGAGCGATGTCTTCGTGCCGCAGAAGATTACCGCGAAGACAAAATTGCTCAGCAATACGCTGACTTCTTTCACTACGTCATCCGACACAAATGACGTAAACTAGAAAGTTTTCGATGGATGGATGCACTCTATGTCTTCAAGCACAGTCAGTTTGGTGATGAAGAAATTCGCTACTCGCTACGCAGTGTCAATCAGTACTTACCCTATATACGCAAAGTTTGGATTCTGGGGGATTGTCCGTCGTTTGTCTCGGATGATCGGCTGTTAATCCAACACGTTTCTCACGAGGAAGTTGCATGGGTTGGTCGTTATAATGTGCCGGTTCGAAACACCTTCCTGATGCTCTTTCTGGCGTCGTTGATTCCGGAACTTGATTCCGAATTTCTTTGGTTCTGCGACGACTTTTTGCTGATCGACTATCTCTCGGAAATCGATGCGAAGCAAGCCCGCTATGTGGAGGATATGGAAAAGGTCGCCAATCGTGGACAAGGGTTGTTCAAGGACGCGTTATGGCGAACCTACGACGTGCTCAGGCGATTGGGGTATTACGGTTGGAATTTTGAGACACACGTTGCAACCTATTTTACGAAACGTTGGGTTCTCGACGCATTCAAAGATCTGCAAGACTACGTGTCCGAAGACCGTTTCTATGGGTTGATTGGACCGACCGCAATCTTGAACCATGCTCTGAAAGAAAACCCGCGTCGTTTGATTCACCTTGCAAGCGAAGGACGTCGTGCTGGATTCCACGGGAAACCAGCGAGCTATGAAGTCATTGCCGAGTTGTGTTCAGGCAGGACTTTCCTCAATTTTGATGATGACGGCTACGGCAACGGTATGCGCCGTTATCTCGCCGAACGGTTTCCGACGCCTTGTATTTACGAAAAACCATGAGCCGCCGCATGACTTTAAGTCTCGTGTCAATTGACGGTTACGCCGACAAGTGCTTCGTCCAGGAGTTAAATTTTCAAAAAATAAGTTGTGGCATGGACTATTGGTCAGTAAAGTCTTTGTCTTATTGACAAAACCGCGGTTCCTGTCGGCATCACAATAACACCTCACCTTAGAATCTAAGGCGATTCCAATGCTTCTCACGGATTGGCTTGACGATCTGAAACTCACGTTTCCTCGCTTTCGCCGTCAGCAGACTCCTCGAAAACGCGCACGAGTTCTCGAGGTCCCGAAAGTCATTGAAACACTCGAGCAAAGAGCGTCTCCGACAGGACTCGCTACTTCAATTATGAGCGGCACGCTCCTCGGCGCGATGGCACTGGGGGACGACATTGATGAGGCGGTGGTTGTCAACACGCTCGGCCATGAGGTGGACTTGTTTGCTAATGGCGACAATGACTTGGGCGATGCATTGGATTCGGGTCGTGAGCAGTTGCAAACCGATGGTCGTTTTGATCAACCTCAATTGCCGCCGTCTGCAACGCCGAGTTCTGACAACGCATACTTTGCCGCTTCGGAGTTATCACAGGGCAGAACTGATCAAGCTGAAGAGGCACTCTCACTGAGCTTGCTCGCTCCAGACACTTTGGACGAACTGCTGTCGTCGTCACTTCACGAGGCGGTTGATTCGAGCCCAGCAAGCTCACCTGTTAACACGACTAGTTACCGGCCCGTTGATCGCACGTCGAACCGATCGCTGACTGAAGAATCAACTCACAGCACTGGTGGCTCCCCTTCGAACGTCACAGCGAATGGCGGAGGCAACGGGATCGAGGCTGAGACCGAAATTCCAACGGCCCCCAAGATCCAGTTCGGGCCGACGAGTTTCTCAGCCTTTGGCGATGGAGGTTCTTCGGGAGGTTCTTCGGGAGGTTCTTCGGGAGGTTCTTCGGGAGGTTCTTCGGGAGGTTCTTCAGGAGGTTCTTCAGGAGGTTCTTCGGGAGGTTCGTCAGGAGGTTCGTCAGGAGGTTCGTCAGGAGGTTCTTCAGGAGGTTCTTCAGGAGGTTCGTCAGGAGGTTCGTCAGGAGGTTCGTCAGGAGGTTCGTCAGGAGGTTCGTCAGGAGGTT